>MNYI01000038.1 GCA_001873945.1 Candidatus Desantisbacteria bacterium CG2_30_40_21 | reverse complement strand
AATTCTCATTATGGATTTTCAGATTCACCACAGAGACACGGAGGCACGGAGAATAATTTAAAAAAACAAGCTGACGGAATGCAAATTTTTATAAATTTACAGAATAATGCTTCAAATTTCCAAAAATCTGCGTTCAGCCACATTCAAATAAGAGATTTGTCCTTCGATTTTCCTCTGTGTCTCCGTGTCTCCGTGGTGAGTTGTTATGTGTTTATGCGGTAAAAATGTCATAATTAGAATTGCTGTCCCCATTTTCTACTGTGACATACTCAGCTTAGCAATCCCTTCCTTTGCCTGAAGGAGGACCTCTTGTGAAAAACCACCGTCTGATAATCCAACCTCTGTATCAAGATCCTTTTCCATTATCCTTAACACATTCTTAAATTCCCTTGCCGAATGATTATATTCCTTGTTATCGTAATATAGATTAGCCAGATGAAGGTGGGCAATGGCCATATCCTGGTCAAGATAAATAGTCTTTTTTAGCTCAGGAATAGCCTCTGTAACCCTTTTTTGTTTGCCAAGCACTATTCCCAAAAGACAGTGAGAGATTGGCAATAATGAGTTTATCTCAATTACTTTGCGACATTCCTCCTCTGCCTCTATATATCTTTCCTCATTGGCATAAATATCTGCTAACATTAATCTGGCCTCTGTATGTTGAGGTTTAAGACGAACAACCTTTCCCAATTCTACAATTGCCCGATCATAATGCTTTGCCTTTAAATGCTCCTTAGCATGCTTAAAACAAGTTTCCGCACTCTCAACATCAATCTTTTTGATCACTGGTATCTTTATTTCGCGTTTATAGCCTGTGGGTTTTTCTTGACCTGCAATCTTTTTATAGAGAAAACAATTATCATGTTCAACAAGGTTAAACTCATCTGATATCTGAAAGAGCGACTCTGACATCCCAATAAAGAGA
This sequence comes from Candidatus Desantisbacteria bacterium CG2_30_40_21, assembly GCA_001873945.1. Classification (GTDB taxonomy): domain Bacteria; phylum UBA9089; class CG2-30-40-21; order CG2-30-40-21; family CG2-30-40-21; genus CG2-30-40-21. The sequence goes on along the minus strand of MNYI01000038.1, from coordinate 4,727 downwards.
GAGCCGCCATCCCTTAAACTCTGATAAAAATCATGAATAACCCGTTTAGTAGAATCTATCTTAAAATATATGGTTACATTCTTGCAAAGAATAATATCCCAATAATTACCCATCTTTGTGAGTGGATATGGTTCACGGATAAGGTTAAAATACTCAAACCTGACCATTTTCTTTATATCATCATTTAGATGATACCTGTTTTCTACTGTAGTAAAATGTTTCTGCGAATATTTTCTATCTATTGCCCGAAGTGACCATTTGGTATAAATACCCTCCCTTGCCTTCTGTAATGCTCTGGTACTCACATCTGTAGCCAAAATTTCTATATCCAATAGGGAAGGAATAGTAAAATTTTCAAGAAGAAACATGGCTATAGAATAAGGCTCCTCCCCTGTTGAGCAGCCGGCACTCCATATCCTGATACTGTTATCACCTTTATCTTTCTTATATTTGATAAGCTCAGGCAGGATATATTTCCCAAGTATTTCAAAATGTTTGATATCGCGAAAAAAATATGTTTCTCCAACAGTCAGAAGGTTCATCAACTCTTTGAATTCTTCTCCGCCTCTTGGATTAAAACTGATAAATCGGTAGTATTCTCGATAATCCTTCAGGTTCAGGGCAGTGGTCCTTGCCAGAAGGGCTGTTCTCAATGTGTCCAGCTTGCTGTCATCAAGAAAGAGTCCAGCATTATCTGAGATATATCGCTGAAACAATAAAAACTCTTCCTCTGATAGATCAGGACTAACCCGATTATATTTTTCTTCTTCAGTCATTTTTTTCTCCTTTACCTCTTTCAGGATAGGTCATATAGGGTAACTACTCACCACGAAGACACGGAGACACGGAGAAAAACAGAGAATTGATGAGAAATACCCTTGTTTTTCATTTTTCCAGTACCATAAAAATATCGGAAATCTTCTGTGTCTCTCCGTGTCTCAGTGTCTTCGTGGTAAATTCCTCTCCCTGAGTAGTTACCATATAGGACATATTATTTTCACACCGCTAGTTCTACCTTATTTCTTCCCCCATGCTTTGCTCGATACAATGCCTGATCCGTGCGATCAATCAGCTCATACTGGGTTTGGGCTAATATCTCCGGATAACTGCTTACCCCAATACTAATTGTAATCTGTTTTTCTGGTGGCAGTTCTGAAAAAGTCATATCCGCTATTGACTGTCTTATTCTGTCAGCCGTTTGAAATGCACCTATTAGATTTGTAGCCGGGAATATCAATGCAAACTCCTCGCCACCATACCTTGCTGCGAAATCAACATCTCGTATGCTTTTCTTCAAACAGGCAGATACCTCGCGAAGAACAGAATCTCCTGCCATATGTCCATAGGTATCATTTACATTCTTAAAATGGTCAATATCAATTATCAATAGAGCAAAAAGAGATTTATATCGTTTGCAGCGATTAAATTCATTGGCAATTATCTCCTGAAAGTGCCGATGGTTATAACACTTGGTCAACCCATCGGTAATTGCCAGCCGCTTGATCTCTTCACGAAGCATGACATTATTAATCACAATGGATGACTCATTAATGACTACGATTAAGGTATCGTTCATCTCGCCGCCAAACATATTATCATCCGAACTGCTCAGGCTGATAATTCCAATCACAGCCTTATGTGCCACAAGCGGTAAGGATATATATGATTTTGGTTTATAAGGGACATCTTTTGAAGAGGAATTACCAGCTTGATTAAAGGTTGTTATTCGAATATTTGTTTTGTCTATAGAATATCCAAGGTGCGTTATGGCATCATTTTTGGTTTTTTCAACCATAGCATTTACATATGTTTCATTTACAGCTTGATTTACATAAACCGTCAGATGACTTGATTCCTCGTTTTCCTTCAATAAAATCATGCCTACATGATAATTCACTACACGGGTCAAGACATTAAGGATTTCCCTCAAGATATCTTCACACTTATCCTCTGTTTGAGCAATACGATTAATAACATTCATTATCGTTGTTTGAAACAGCCTTTTATCCAATAAATCATTTACCCGTGAAAGAATGCTATCAAGGCTAACAGTTTCTTTTTTACTTAACGACTTATTTGATTGGACATTTTCCGTTTCTTTAAGGAGTTTTTCAATGCTTTCAAACAGGGACATTGACTCAAAATCCTTAACAATAAAATCATCTGCACCAGTCTCAAGCCCCCAGAACTTATCCTTTGGCTGATCCTGTCCGGTAAGCATAATTACAGGGATAGAAGTGGTATTTTTGTCCCCCTTTATCAAACGACAAACCTGATACCCATTCATCTTTGGCATAAGAATATCCAGCAGGATAAGGTCAGGATACTCCTTATACACCATTTCAATTGCCTCAACCCCATCACAGGCAGTTACTACCTCATACCCTTCACTGGAAAGAGCAAATTTTAACATCTCAACAATAGTTGGACTATCATCAGCAATTAATATTTTTTGAGCCATTTATAATAAGCCTCTCAGTTAGGAGTCAAGAAAAAAATAAGTTGTACACCAAGAGTCCCTCAAGACGCTTGGCTGGCAAGTCTGACTTGTCTGACTGTATGTAATCGACGAACAATGAAGCCAGCCAAGATGGATCGGTAACACGACTCCTGCAAGTTATTTTTTCTTGACGACTAAAGTTAACTCTGCTTTCGAGTCTTGACCCAATATCCCCTCAGGAAACAATGATTCTAAAAACTTTTTCATATCATCAAGGCAGAGGTGATTAAAGTCCCAGTACCCTTTTTGTGCACCAAGTCCCAGAGATTCGACAATGGGTGAACGCGATGCAAGATAAGTTTGAACTTTTGCCTTTGGTTCATTAAACTTTTCTTTTTCATTCTGGGGCTGGTGTTGAACAAAACAAGAGATAAATCCATCAACACAATCATATTGAGGCAAAGATTCAATCGTTTTTAGGCAAAGATTTTCCAACATCCCCTCACCGGAATTATCAGGCATTATGAAGATACCAACATATGGATCGGTATCGTTCCTTATTTTATTTATATTTACTGGAATTGGCAAGTTGTGTTTTTTTAGTACTCCGCATATGCTATCAAAAGCTGATTTTGCAGGATTTGTTTCTGCGTCCCTTATAAAACCAAGTCGCTTAATCTTATTAAAATTTTCGAGATTGCATAAAAGCTGAAATTCTGTTTTAAATTTGTCCTTCCCACCAATATCAACAAGTTGGACACCATCTATCTTAAGATGTTTCAATAATGCTTTGAAGAAGTTGCATTCATCTTTGCCCTCAACCACAAGCAATCGGGTGGATTCGATTTTAATGCTCTTATCCATCACCGCACCTCAAATTCTTTTTCAATACCTGCTTTAAGTACCTGTGGAGTATAGACAAACGCCTTATGTTTGTCTTCTTCCCTGTCTATTCGATAAAGTCTGATATCATCCCCGTCAGGTTCTATCATTTCATAAACCTTTGAAAAAGCCTCTATGCATTCATAGGAATGGGTTGTTGTAATAAGCTGAACATTGTATTCTTTACATGCAGTAAAAATCGCTTTCCACATCACGGATAGAGAAGCATAGTGTAATCCGTTTTCTATCTCGTCTACCAGCAAAACACCATTTTTCATTGCCGCAATGGCAGCCATCATAGCCAAAATACGCCGCATTCCGTCGCCCATAATATTGACAGGCACTAACTTATCTATTCCAATATCTACATAAATCATTCCACCTGCACCCATACGGATATCCGCTACTTTCGGTTCTATATCCTTCAAAACAGAAATAACGGTATCCAGTTTCTTTTGAACCAGCAGACCTTCCATTTGTTTATCAATTTGCACCATGATTGTTTTGGGATTCAGATACAAACAAAGCAAGTCTTCTTTATAATTACCCATAAACGATGTTTTACTTTCCTTTAAGCTGATTTGCCCTTGAAATTTCTGATTTTGATGGTTTCTAAATGCCAGATTAATTCCTTCCACAAGTCTTGCAAATGAGGTTGAAGCAGTAATTTCATCCCTCTTCCCAATACCTTGCATCTGCTTTGATTTTTCAGGCTGTTGAGGACGGTAATCAACATACAAAGGCGTTATTGATAGATCTCGCTTACGGTCGTCAATTGTCCCACTGATACTAATCGGTACAGCAAAATCAAGATTTATGAACATAAAACTGAACTCTTCATCACTTGTAAGGAGAAGATCACGAAAATTATGGATATTTGCCGGTAACTGTGGGTTAGACATGCCTGAAAGTAGAAATACTGCTTCCAAAACCGATGTTTTTCCACAATTGTTTCTTCCTACAAGCAGGTTTACACGCTTCATGTCAGTAATTTCAAGATTCGCTATCCCTCTGAAATTTTCAATTAATAGGGATTGGTATCTCATAAAATTTCTCCTTTCACTCGTATCCTCTCAATATTTTGGGGGAAAGTCAGTAAATTGGTAATCGGTAAAGAAAAACATTTCATTGCTCACCTCTTGTCTCTTTCCCTTACCGATTACCGATGACCGAATACCGATCACTTTTAGTTTGTAACTACTCAGCTATCAAGAGATAACTTGCGAAAAACGCAAAAAAACGCGAAAAATTCTGATCCACAAATTCCTTCTGATTATTAATTTTCGCTGTTTTTCGCGTATTTCGTAGTTTTTTCTGTCCAATATAGCTACAAGTAGTTACTGTGAACCTTTGTTTCTTTGTGTCTTGAGTGGTAAATTCCTTTACCTGAGTAGTTACTTTAGTT
>MNYI01000150.1 GCA_001873945.1 Candidatus Desantisbacteria bacterium CG2_30_40_21 | reverse complement strand
TGTTGCCCTCTAAAGAATAAACACTCAGGACAACAATTACGGGTTCTGTGCAGCAATTCTCATTATGGATTTTCAGATTCACCACAGAGACACGGAGGCACGGAGAATAACTTAAAAAAACAAGCTGACGGAATGCAAATTTTTATAAATTCACAGAATAATGCTTCAAATTTCCAAAAATCTGCGTTCAGCCACATTCAAATAAGAGATTTGTCCTTCGATTTTCCTCTGTGTCTCCGTGTCTCCGTGTCTCCGTGGTGAGTTGTTATGTGTTTATGCGGTAAAAATGTCATAATTAGAATTGCTGTGTGTCCTCTGTGTTAAAAATATAGGCTGTGAACGGTTACAATTTTTTGCCTTGTTGTTCAACTTCAGAACTTCAAGACTTTTTACCTTTGGAACATCCTTACCTCTTTCCCTGTAGCCACATCCCATAATCGAACTGTACCATCTGAACTGCCAGAGACAATATTCATTCCATCATTCGTAACAGCTACAGAGGTAACATCATTTGTATGTCCCCTCAAAATCATTGCCTGTTTGCCTGTAGCTACATCCCAGATGCGGACACTTCCATCTCGACTGCCTGAGACAATATACCGCATGTCTGGTGTAGGATGAGCAGAATATATCCATGATTCATATTCCTTTAGCTCCCTTACCTGCTTGCCTGTCTTTATCTCCCATAGCCGAACTATCTTATCCCTTGAACCAGAGATGATAAATCTGGTATCATGGCTAAATCCAACACATATTACATCCTCTGTATGCTTTGTCCATGTTTTATAGCATTCTCCGGTAAGCGTTACCCACAGCCGTACCGTATTATCGCTACTTCCAGAGAGGAGATACCTACCATCATCCGGGTCAAAGGCAAGGCTTAACACATCTTCGCTATGCCCGGTATATGTACGAATGAGCTTATTGTCTACTATCTTCCATAGCTTGATGGTCTTATCCTTGCTTCCTGAGGCAACATATCTTGAATCAGGGCTAAAAGCAACAGCTGTAACAGAATCAGAATGCCCTGAAAAGGCAGCAATCTGTTTCCCTCTTTCTACATCCCAAACACGAACCGTTTTATCTGCCCCTCCGCTTACAAGATATTTCCCATTTGGGCTAAAGGTAAGAGACATGACCGTCCCATTATGCCCTGTAAATGTTTTTATAAATTGACCACTGGCTGCATCCCACATACATATTGTCTTATCTGCACTGCCGGAGACAATGTATTTATCATCAGGGCTAAAAGCAACGACAATCACATCGTTTGTATGTCCTTGCAAATATCCGCGATGTCTGCCAGTAAGCACATCCCATAATCGAACAAGCTTATCTGAACTGCCAGTAATCATATGTTCCCCATCACTGCTAAAGGCAGCACAATAAATATCTGTTGGGTACCCCTTAAATACCTTGCTGCGATTTCCTGTGGCTACGGCCCATAGCCCTATGGTTCCATCCCTGCTTCCAGAGATAATGTATTTGCCATCAGAGCTGAAAACGGTTGAATATACGGAAGACTCATGTGCCAGAGATGCTCCCTCTCCCTGAAACTTTTTAATAATATTGCCGGTAGTTAACTCCCATAAATATATAGACTTATCTGCACCACCAGATACAAGATATTTCCCATCAGGGCTGAAGTCAATGGAATAAACCCATGAGGTATGTCCCTTAAGGGTTTTGATCATCCTGTCAGCCGTGATATCCCATATATGAATAATCCCCTCTCCACCAGCTGAGGAAATATATTTTCCATCAGGGCTAAAGGCAATGGAATAAACCCATGATTTATGCCCATAAAAGATTTGCACAACCTTTCCTGTGGCAACATCCCAAAGGCGGACTGTTTTGTCAACGCTTCCTGAGGCAAGGTATTTACCATCCGGGCTAAAGGCAAGGCATTTGATCCATGCAGCATGTCCCTTGAATGTTTTAATGAGCTTACCTGTAGTCGTTTCCCAGAGATAGATAACCTTATCCAATCCAGTGGCTGCTACAAATTTATCATCAGGGCTAAAGGCTACTGACTCAATATTAGGGAGAGACGGCTCATCATAGCATTCTCCTGCTTTAATAAGGCTCATGATAAGGACAAAAACTATAATAAATATTCGCATATCTGTATTTACTCACTATTCCTTAATGTAATTGTTTAATTTCTCTTATACCACCATTGAGTTTTTCTCCAGAAGCCAAACAAATCGGTTTTTGGGAATACCTGTATCCGTTTTAATTCATAACGATCGTCTACCTCTGTATCGCAGGCACAGGCATATTTGAACCTGGCATTTTTGACCATTTGTTTTACTTCATGGTCAAACTCGCCGTAGGGATAGCAAAAAGCCGTAACCTCTTGTTTAACAATCTCTTCCAGCTCCTTCTTGCACTGGACTATTTCCTCAAATGCCTTATCCCTGTCTAATTGTGAAAGGTGTGGATGGGTTACGGTATGTCCGCCAAAGGAGATGCCATATCTTGCCATATCTTGTATCTCATCTATGGATAGCAGAGGCAATTGTTCTTCTCCATGTCCTATATCCCATTGATTGACCCCGCTAATCTGTCCGCTTACCAGAAATATAGTTGCAGTGAATCCGTACTGTTTCAAGATAGGGAAGGCATAAATGTAATTATCCTGATAGCCATCATCAAAGGTGATAATGATTGGTTTTTTGGGGAATTTCCCGCCAGAGGCAAGCATATCCAGAGAAATGGTGTTAAATCCCAATTGATGCAGGAGCCTCATCTGTTGCCTGAACTTATCAACCAATACCCATATCCCATGTCCCGGGACAGATGGTTTTATGGGAACAATTCGATGATATGTTAATATCGGCACATAGTTATTGTAATTCATGATAAATAGCTGCCATCCTTTTTTTGTTTCTTGTTAACTTCAATAACTCCAATGGTTATTATACAATACAAAAGAATGATTTGTCAAGAACAATTTTGTGATAAAAAGGTGTGGAAAGATAGCCAGAAAAAAAGTTGCATACGCAGTTTTTATGAAAACCTGAAAATAATGATGGACAAAATCTTGTTTCTGGTGTATATTTATATGTTGTGAGCTATGGGAGAGAATAATAATAGGAAAGATGGGTATAGTGAGGGAGGATATTCATGAATCTTTTTGGCTTTTATAACACATATTTTGCTCAAGTGCTAAAAAAAGTAACTATAATTATTAGCCTCTGTTGGTTACTTGTCTCTTTTCCCTTGTCTGGTTTTTCCTGGGCAGCTAATGAAACTATGCTTAAGGGGAATGAGTATTTTCAAAAAGGAAACTATCAACAGGCAATTATTGCCTATCAAAGAACTGTTAAATTAAATCCATATCATAAAATAGCCTATTGTAATCTTGGAAAATGTTATCAGAGATTAAATCTTTTTGATAAGGCAGAAAAATGCCTTAAAAGGGCGTTAGAGTTAGACCCAGATTATATTGAAGCCCTTAATAAATTAGGGATGGTCTATAAGTATCAGAAAAAATATAAAGAGGCATGGAAATGTTATACCAGAGTATTGGAAATTAATCCCATTGATGCAGAAGTCCACTATAATCTGGCATCCCTTTTTCAAAAAAAGCGTGATTTTGAAAGGGCAATCTCTCATGGCAAACAAGCTGTAAAAATAAATCCAAACTATGTCGCAGCATTTATTAAACTCGGGAATATATATTGGGAATCATATCGCGATGCAGATAAAGCATTGGAAAACTATAAAAAGGCAAAAGAGATTGAACCCGGAAATAAACTTGTTAAGTCTTCTCTGGCAGAGATGTATTTGCAGAAGGGATTGATTAAGGATGCAGAAAGGGAATGTCTGGAGATTGTTAACCTTGGCCCATTATTCCTGCCGGCATTGCAGCAATTAATAAAAATATATGCTAATCAGGGAATGTATGAAAAAATTAGACCGCTTTGTCAGAAGATAATTTCAACTACCCCTTCAGATAACGATATTCCATTATACAGCTCTGTATTGAGCAATATGATAGCCCTTCTTATTGATCATGGAATGGATAAAAATGCAGCTACACTCAGCCAAAAATTAACCTCTCTTACCCCTTCCTCAAAGACATTTAAGGCATACTTAGCCACATTAACAAACCTTATCACCCTTGTGTTTGATAAAAAAAGGTATGAAAAGGCAGTTCCATTTTGCAAGAGGATAACTACGCTTGTTCCATCAAACAAGGCATTAGATTCATATTGCAATACATTGAATCGTCTTATCAGGCTTTATTTTAATCATAAAAGATACAAGGAGTCTATTCCACTTTGCCAGAGACTGACAGTAATTTCTCCTTCAGACAAGATAGCCTATTACCAGCTTTCTATAGCTTACAAAGGGATGGGTGGCTATAAGGGGTGCGTGCGTGCAGCCACTAAGGCATGTCAAAAGGATTCCGCAGATGAGATGTGTTGGCATATCCTGGAAAAAGGGATATTAGACCTTGATTGGCAACGGGTTGGAACCCCACTGCGGAATGATTGCTCAAAAAGACACCTTGAGATGGCACAGCAATATCTTGGGCTTGGCAATACTATTCTGGCTGAATATGAGTACAAAAAGGCTAAACAGCTTAATCCTCAAAGCGTACCGGTAAGGTTAGGGTTGGCAAAATATTATAAAGGGCAAGGGCTATTGCCTGAGTCAATTGAGGAATTGAAAAAGGTAGTTGAGCTGGATCCAGAAAATATGGAGGCAAAAGATGAAATAGAAATGGGCTGGAAACAAAAAACGACATCCCCTGTCAGTCCTTTACTTCCTGATGTTAAGAAAAGAAGGGTGGCGGTTATCTTTTCGGCAAAAAATCCAGTACACTTAGAGATTGACAAAATAGCTGAAGAGATTATAGAAGAATTGTTGGCTAATTCGTTTACTATCAGTCCTGTAGCTATAAAAAATATCCAGACCCAAATGGACAATACTGGATTAAACACAGTAAATAATCTACGGAAGGCTGTCCAATTAGCAAGAAGTCTTCAAGCAAGCTATCTTCTCTTTGGTGAGATACAAGAGGAGAAGGGAAGGGTTTGTATTGAATCACAACTATTAAACCTGAAGGGTGAAAAGCTCAAGAAAGGAAGCAAGTTCTTGCATGTCAGCCGTAACAGTGATCGTTTAACTAAGTGTTTAGCTTATCTCAGCCAGGATATTTCCAATTTCTTTCCTATTCACGGTGAAATAATTAGCTCAAACAGAACAAATGTTACCATTAATCTTGGTGAAAAACATGGGGTAAAACCCTCCTTTATCTGTGATGCCCTTGATCCTGATGGGCACAAAATAGCAGAGATAGAGATTATAACGGTAAACAATAGTACCTCCCAGGGGATTATTACTACTATCTCTGGAAGAAACCAATTATCACCACACAATCGTGTGAGCTTGCGAAAGGGACAGGTGGTTAAGGTGGAGAAAAAGAAAGGGGGGAAGGCGGAGAAGAAGAAGAAATAGTTGAGGTTTGTCTTTTGTAACTACTCAGGTAAAGTAATTCACCACGGAGAACACATAAGTTGATAGGTTGATGAGTTTATAGGTTAAAGGAACACAGATTCATAATTCATAAACATTTCCTATCAATTCATCCACTTATCAACCCATCAACT
>MNYI01000127.1 GCA_001873945.1 Candidatus Desantisbacteria bacterium CG2_30_40_21 | reverse complement strand
TTCGTATTGGTTCGCAAATATGGACATCATACCATATCCATCCAGAGGGAAAATGGGGACAGCGCCCTATTTTTAGAAGAAAAAATAGGGCGCTGTCCCCATTTTCCCCATTTTCCCTTGCAAGCGGCTTTGTGTTAATTGGTATTATTGGCGTTGGGCTTGCGGCTGTCCAGCTTTTGCCTACCTATGAATTCACTGGGCTGGCTACCAGGGCAAGCGGGCTTTCATTTCAGGATGCTGTTGCCTGGCCATATCCAGTAGAAAATCTTATTACCCTGATATTTCCATACTACTATGGTGACTCTGCTCAAGCCACATATCAGCGAGATATTAGCGGACAGATGACCCTGTTCTGGGAAAATTGCGGGTATGTGGGGATTTTACCGCTATTCCTTGGAATATTTGGGTTTTGCGTTTATTGTACACGCAATAGCTTTGTCAGGCTGTTTGGATTAATGGCAACCCTTTCCCTGCTTCTTACCTTAGGCAAGTACACCCCTTTATTTGAATTACTCTGGAAATGTATGCCAGGGTTAAAGTTCTTTCGTTTTCCCAATCGCTTTCTTTTACTGTTTGACTTTTCCATCATTATTCTGGCAGGATTTGGTATTACCTTTTTGATGGAAAGGATTAAATCATTCAAGACCAAAAGAGTGGTTCAAGTCGCTATTTGTGCCTTAATTATCCTTGACCTGTTTAATTTTGGCATGAAGCATAATCCAACCATATCTCCAAAAACATGGTTGTCTGAACCCGAAAGTGTCAAATTCCTCAAAAAGGACAAGGCAATGTATCGGATATACAGCTTTGGCGGGGATGAGTCATGGAGCATGGTTCATGCCATGTCTAAAGGTTGGAAGGGTGATCTGGGATTATATGCGGCTCATCGTGGGGTTATGCAGCCAAATTCAAATATGGATTATGGTATTTCCTCTTCTGATGGCTATCCAGCCTTTGCACCCCAAAGATTGGTAACAATCCATGGGTTCTATCGCAACATGGATAATATTTCACTTTACAAACACTCCATGGATGACCCATTGGGGTTTGCCGTACCAAAGCCACAGTTTACAAAATTACTTGGCATACAAAATGTAAAATATATTACCACCTTCTGGGAGTTGAAAAGCCCTGATCTGATTGAGGTGCATCAAACAAGATTCAAAGAAAATACTATGCCTTCATTAAGGGTGTATGAAAACAAGGCTGTTGTTCCACGGTTATTATGTGTGTCAAAAGCAGAGGTAATTACAGATGAGGCAGCCATTCTCAGCAGATTATCTTCCCCTGATTTTGACCCATACACCACGGTTATTCTGGAAAAAACGCTACAACATCAAGGCTCAAAAGATACTGTAGAGGATGTCGTTAGCCTTCCATCTGCAGGGGCGGCTCAATTTACAGCCTATCATCCATCAGAGGTAACTATTCATGCCAAAATGAATGAAGATGGATTTCTGGTACTTGGTGATACATGGTATCCCGGATGGAAGGCATTTGTAGATGGAAAAGAGTCGGAGATTTATCGGGCAAATTTTATCTTTCGGGCAGTTAGTCTGACAAAGGGTGAACGAAACATCAGGTTTGTCTATGCTCCAATGTCCTTTAGCCTTGGCTATTGGATAAGTATTATTTCCCTTGGAGTGATTGTATTAGTGATGCTGTTTGGAAATAGGGTGCTGTCCCCATTTTCCATTACGAAAGGGCTATAAGAGGCAATTACACCAATTCTACACCTGTCTCCTTACAGGTATTCATCATGTCTTTATGTTTCTGCAAGGTGATGAATATCTTTGAAGGATTTATTAAACCAAGTTTCTGTTTTGCAAGCTCTACCTTATCATTAAATCGGAGGACATCTTCTGTCTCAGCATAGGATTTTATCTCAAAGATGGCTGTTTCTCCATTATGCATCAATATATCAAACTCATAGTCTCTGCCTTTTGGACCAATTATACCATCATCATCTTGAATCTTTTGACGCAATTTGATACTCTCTGGTTTTATGTCTTTTCTTTTCAACGCAACCCTCAATGTTCCAGCAATAGTATCCTCTAAATTTCTACCTGCCCTTCCTTGAAGCCCTCCTATAACTGTGCTAACCCAATCCTTTTGATCCTCGAATTGTTTATCCATAACATCAAATCGCTTATCCATAACATCAAATCGCTTATCCATAACATCAAATCGCTTATCCATAGCATCAAATCGCTTATCCATAACATCAAATCGCTTATCCATAGCATCGAATCGCTTATCCATAGCATCAAATCGCTTATCTATCTCTATCTGACGCTGCTCAAATCGTCTATCCATCTCTTCAAATCGCTTATCTATCTCTATCTGACGCTGCTCAAATCGTCTATCCATCTCTTCAAATCGCTTATTAGATTCTTCTCTGCTCTTACTAATCTCCTCCAATATCTGTCTTAGTTCACCCTTTGTTGCAAACACTTCACTCAAGATAACAGAGACACTTCTTCTAAATTCATCATCTTTTTGTAAGAGAGTAGGCAGTAAACTCAAAATATGCCTCTCATTTTCCTTCATCATTGAATTTCTCATCTTTTCCTCCATTTTCCCTTTACCCAAACTTCAGGAAGGTCATAAGCCCACTCAGAATAGCTACTATCCCTACCCCTATCCCAAACATCCACTTGGTTTGATTGCTAATCTGGCTATGAATGACTGAAATGCTTTTGTATACATCCACAAACCGTTCATCCACCTTCTCAAACCGTGTATCCATCATTTGTCCCATCTTCTCAAACCGTTCATCCATTACTTGTCCTATTTTCTCAAATCGTTCATCCATCTTCTGCTCTAAATTCGCAAGTCCTTGTTTAAGTTCTATGTCAAGATGGGCAATGTGATTATATTGGGAAAGCAACAAAAGGGGGATAACATTTTCTACACTTAAATCCTTATGCTTAATAATCCTTTCCTTTGCAATAGTTGCAGTTTCAGCCAATACATCCAATAAGATTTCATCACCCTCTCTCTGTAATTCTTCTCTTATGGTAGTCATTTTTCATCTCACCTCCATGAGTATAAATAAAGAATACCACAAAACCATAAATATGTCAAGAAAAATTGTAATTGTAATGGAAGGGGGCGAACATTCTTGTCCGCTATTTGCAGATGTTCCTCCGCTGGCAGGGATTGCAGACAGGAATGTCCGTTCTCTTCGTTATTACTCCACAAAAAACGAAAAGGCACAGACAAACCAACACGATTGTCTGTGCCTGACCCAATAAGGAAAATGAGGACGGATAGGAAAAATGGGGACAGCGCCCTATTTTTTCTTCTAAAAATAGGTCGCTGTCCCCATTTTTCCCTGATAAAATATCGGGGCGAGAAGGGTGTCCTCGCCCCGAAGAGTGAAAAGGGGTCTTCCTTTTTACTTGTGTTCTGTTAGGGTTAGCGTTACTCTTGTCAATCAATTCCACCCCCTACCCCCGCCAGCGGGGGACATCAGAGGGAAGACTGACGGTCTTAGCCGAGATTATCCAACGATTGGCATAAGGGTGAATGTCAATGTATTTGTATATTCGCCCTCTGTGTATCTGGCCAAGTTAGCAATACCAAGGTTGATTACGATTAATCTTGGTGCCTTGGTTGACATCTTTACCTCAAAGAGGTGTTGTGCTTGGTTGTGGATACGAAGCCATGAAGACTGTGCTTTGTCAAAATCATTAACACTTGTATTACTAGCAACGCTCTCACCAACAAAGCTATCACCAATAACGCTACCACCCAGTCCATTTCTGTCGTTATTCTCTACTCTATTTGTTGATGAAGCGAATTTAACACCATTTGCTGCGCTTTCAGCTACTGCTGTTGAATTAGCATTGGCATCTGCACCTTCAAGATCATTCTGCAAGATGTAAGTCTTTTCTGTGCAAACTGACACATAGGTATCTTCCAGTCTTAAAATGTTCTGCTGAGTTGCTGGCTGTAAACCATGGACATACAATGCTGCACCATCCTGTGCATTGGTGAATATGGTCATTGACAATGCATCTGTTCTCTCTGCAAAGCCTTTACCCATATCAATGTTTTGATCACTCATAACATTTTCATTAGATGCTTCATTGCCTGTGTTGATGTTTGAGTTGTTGTTCACCACTCTGCCAAACTGCAAATCCCTTGCATAATCCTCTGGCCCAGGCGTCACTGTCTCTGACATATCAATACCAACCAACTCAATCAATTGTAAACAATTCAGACCAACTGATGCATCTTCTTGCTGCATATCTGCTGCATAGGCTACTCCGCCCATCAATGCTACTGCTACTACGCTAACTAATAACTTTTTCATTTTTTTGTCCTCCTAAGACTTTGAATTTTTGTTTGTGGGCAATCTTTGTGATTGCTCCTACAATGGGTTACGATTCCAGAAATTACAACCCTAACAAAAACGACAAGCTTTGGAGGAAGACCCCTAATTCATCACCACCTTAGTTATAAACTGTTTGCTTGTTGCTGCCTCACGCAAAAATATAATGCAACTACTGTGCCAGAATGTGATAAAAATAAATAAGTGTCCAAAATGTAGTGGCGTGTCAGTAGATGAAGCGTCTCGCTTCGTATTCCTTATATTCGCCTGTAACATGTAGTGGCGAACCGTTGGATTTAACGAACCGGGACGGTTCAGCTACTTTAAAGATTGACAAGAAGCAGAAAATATGGTATGATACTAATATATTATGCAAGGAGGTATTGATATGGCAGAAGAAAAAGAGGAAGGGTTAACACTTGATAAAAAAACAATGGATGTATTGATAACAAATATTATCCCAACCTCAAAATATTTTGAGCTTCGTTTTGATTATTTGCAACAACGGATGGATACAAAATTTGACAACATGCAACAACAAACGGATGCAAGATTTGATCACATGCAGCAACAGACGGATGCAAGATTTGACTCGGTGAATGCAAGATTTGACCACATGCAGCAACAGATGGATACAAAATTTGATTCGGTGAATGCAAGATTTGACCACATGCAGCAACAGACGGATGCAAGATTTGACTCGGTGGATGCAAGATTTAATTCGGTGGATACAAAATTTGATTCGGTGGATGCAAGATTTAATTCGATGGATACAAAATTTGATTACCTGCAACAACAGGTAAATGATATAAAATCAGGGGTAAAATCACTTGATGTTAAACTGGATAAGTTGATAGAAAGGATGGATGTAAAAATAGACGCAGGATTAAGAGAAAACAGGGCGTTAACCATCAGGTTGTTTACATTTGCTCTTGGCTTTGCTGCTATTTCAATGGTAGGACTGTTGGGCAAGATGTTGCAAATATTTTAGGGAAAAATGGGGACAGCGCCCTATTTTTTCTTCTAAAAAT
>MNYI01000067.1 GCA_001873945.1 Candidatus Desantisbacteria bacterium CG2_30_40_21 | reverse complement strand
TGATTGTTGTTGTCCCATATGTTTGCGTATCAACCGTAAATGTTGTTGTGAATGAGCCAACGCCATCAGCAATAACATCAGTTTTGATGTTATTATTTGTCCCAAACGCTACGGTTATATTATCATTTGCTGCATAACCTGTGCCTGAAATTGTTATTATTGTGCCAACGACATTATTTGTTGGTGTTGTTATATTGACAACATTTGGAAGGATAAAGAATGTGGTAGTAGCAGAACCCTCTGCACCATCGTATGTGGCAGTAATGGTTTCAGTACCATAGACATGAATCGGCACAGTAAAGACACAGGTAAATGAACCCGTACCCGTACCTGTTACCGCAGCGGTACCAACCGTTTCTGTCCCAAAGGTTATGGTCACAGTCCCAGCGGTAGCACTACATGTCCCAGAAATCGTAGCCGTGCTATAAACCGTACCAGTACCAGGCGTAAGCTCAGTAATAGTTACAGTAGCACTGGCCGTCATTACCGAGCCAAGCACCATTAAGAACGCTATTAATATGAGGATAAATTGCTTAGGTCTACCGTCCAATTAACAACTCCAATCATTGCTTAAAGATTGTGAGATTTATACCGTACCGTTCAATTCATTTCCTATCTATTCACCACAGAGAATACAAAGAGACACGATTCAATCTGTAACCCTATGTTTTTCATCAACAAATGTGATTCTCATATCCCGCAAATTGATAATTCCTTCTGCACGGATCAAGAAATCCATCCCTAATATACCATTAATCTCAAATCCATAGTCCATACCACCGATTTCAACCTCAAAATCAAATAATCTACACTCGCCAATCTGCAAATAGTCCAAGTGACGAGTAAAAACAACCTCTGAACCACCTACTCCACGGATAGTGTGAAGAATATCATCCGGTAGAGGAGTAATGTAAATTTGTGCCAATATATCAACCGATAAGATAGTGGTTGCAGAACCAATATCAACCAGAACATGCTGAATATTCAGCAAAGATCCCTGATATGCCACAGTAATAGTTGTAAACAGAAGGTTATCTTTCAGCAAAAGCTGCATGACTCCTCCGAATTCCTAACCATTCTCTTTCCAAAATATCAATTTCCCCGCGACTTGTATGCACAAAATAAAACTCACGAAAAGGATATTGCTGATGCAATTGGCGATATCGCTGCATAGCCATACTACCATCAGAACACATTTCAACAACAGCTAAATGCCCCAGTTGCCGTCGCCCATCAGGCATTGTATATGATTCTAAGGCTTCAATGATAAGCCATTGATCAGGATAAGCAATACGAATTTCGGACCAATGCATAGTATCCTCCTTATCTTACAAGCCCCGCCAGAGGCGATACCACCTCCACCAGCTGGGGATAAAACACATTCCGCAGTTATTCACGACACAACATCCACCCCTTTTTAAGAGGGGAATACACAGCCACTGATAAAGGTACTCCCTACCTTCTTTCTTTCCTGAACAAGGACACGCCCCCTGCTTTTGCAGGAGCAGGTTCTGTCCCTACAGTGTGTGAACCATCAAAAACCTCTTACTGCCCCTTCTCTATCTTCTCCTCCGCAGGTGCAGGTATCGTCTCTACTGAAGTCTCTACCCTTACCTCTTCTTTCTTCTGCTCTTCCACCTTGAAGATAGCCGTTGCTACCCCAAAATTAGTCAGACCAATACCCACAACTCGAACATCCCCTATTTCCTGAGCAATTAATTCAAAATTTGCTGAAAAATTACCCGCAGCATCACTTTTAACACTCACAATCCCAAGCTGATTGCCACAATCAACCCGAATAATCTCATCTGCACCAAATCCGCTGCCATTTACAGATAATAAATTTGTTCCTATTGTCCCAATTGTAGGTGTTATCAATATGGATGCTTTAACCTCAAACCTTTTAAGGCTACCCATATTAGAGGAAAGTCCCCAAACCCTGACAAGCCCATCACGAAAACCCGGTTGAGACGGGATTATCAGGGATGATAAAAATTGTCCATTATCATCAGACTGAACCACAGCCACACTCTTTATCTCACCCATATCTATCTGAATGGTCTCATTTGCCCCATAACCTGTTCCTGCTACCTCAACCTTATTGCCCACACAACCACTTTCAGGAGTTAACTTCACCACAGACGGGGTTATCTCAAACACACCCTGATTAACCTTATTCGAGGTTAACCCTGAAACAATCACTGCCTTCTTCCCGCCAGACTGAGCATCTACCGTAAAACCAATGCTTACCACCCCTCTCTGATCAGCACTCACTATATTTATACTTGCAAATTTTCCAAAATCAATCTTGACCAATTCACCATCATTATACCCATTCCCGCTTACCTGAACCCTTGTACCAACCGTACCCGCACTCGGCTCAATTTTATCTACCCTGCTCCATATCTTGAAAGTATCCAAGTAGCATGGCCTTCTACTCTCTCGACCGATAACCCCAATCCTGATTGGTTTATTACCCGGCTGGGCATCAAGCACAAATTCTACTGATAGCCTACCCATCTCATCTGCCTGTCCCCGTCCAATCCCCATACTGCGATTCAGGTCAACCCTGATTGATTCGGATGAGGCAAAGCCATTGCCTTGAATCTTAACTATTGTCCCTACAAAACCCTCTGTTGGACTAATTGAAGTAATTACTGGTGAAACAACAAACCTGTCTATCCCTATCTGATGGCTCTTCAGCCCCGTAGCCATGATGGTCTTAGCACCGGCTGGCTGGGATAATACAACAAAGCCGGAAGTAAATTCTCCCTGCTTATCTGAGGTAACATCAGCAATGTTTGAGATATTGCCAAGATCAATCTTTATCTTTTCCCCGGCTCCAAAGCCTGCACCATTCACCACAATCTTTGTCCCAACCGGTCCATATCCTGGTTCAATTGAAGTAATACCACCGGTTATTTCAAATCCTGCATTATTGAAAAACTCACTCTTTAATCCCTTTACCTTAATAATCCTTTTTCCGGCTGGTTGGCGGTCAACAGTAAATACCATGTCAAACGCACCCATGCCATTTGCCTTACCAGTCAAGATATTTTCATTATTCCCAAAGGATACCTGAATATCCTCAGCAGAGGCATATCCATCACCCGTTATTCTTATCTCTGTTCCGGGTCTGCCATTTTCAGGGGTTACCTCGATTAACCTTCCCTTGATAGAAATGAATCCATCATTAGAACATAATGTTTTGTATCCAACACAAGTAAATTTTGCCTGCCCTGCTGGATGAGGGGTTAATTGAAATGTAGCTGTCCATGTACCCTCTTCACTGGTGGTAACCCTGGCAACATCTAATCTGCCGCCAAAATCAACCCTTACTGTCTCTGTGGGACCATATCCTTCGCCTATAATAGTAATAGTCGTTCCTACCGTACCTTCGGTGGGCATAACTAAGGTCAACTTATTATTTTGCTCTGCCTCTGCATACCCTGCCACTAAAATCAAACCAAACACTACCAATTTCGCCATTCGTCGTATCAATTCTTTTTCCTCCTATTTTAGTAATTTGTAATTATTCGTCACACCAAAAAACATAGACAAAGAACAACCCCCCTGCTTCTCTTTTCTAATGGGGAATACACACCACCCAATTCGTTACCCAAAACAAACCATGAAAAGCCAAGCCATGCCATGCCATTTGCCTGCCCAATCACTTATTGTGGTTGAAACACGGTCTTGTTGCTGTAAACATCAACAACAATCACATATTATATTATCTTTTTAGATTTTTTGGAGGACACAAAAAAGAAAGATAGCCCCATCTGCCTGCTATACCTTTCTTTCAACTATAAAACCCAGTTTCAATGAAGTATCATAAGGTGTAGAGTTATGCTATGATTTCCTCCCCTATCACAGCCATCCTCTGGTTCTGAATATAATAGAATCTCAAACAATTCTATATCTCTATACTGCCAAACATTTTTTATTGCCTTTATCATATCATATACTTTCAATTGTGTCAAGCATTTTTATTTATTTTTTTGAAAAAAATGCAATTTTTTTTCAAAAAAACACATTATCTGCCCAAGACAGAGCTTTTTACAATACTCATGATAGATAATTAAGAAAAAGTTGAAAACGGGAGGTGTTTCCTGACCATTATATTTCTCTTCGTTACACCCCTGAGCAAACAAAAAAGGAGAGTAGAGAAACTAAAAGCATTAAGGGAATTTTTACTTTAACTGTCTAAGTCGCTCTTTACCTCCATGGAAGATGCGACCTCTCAATTTTTTCCCTTAAAACTTTTTTCGTTCGTTCTCTAACTCTCCTTATCTATGAGTATCTATTTTCATTGCTACTTTATATATACACCATTTTTTTGGATTTGTCAAGTAGAATTTTATGATTTTTTGCAATTTTTCATTTTAATATTTTTTGCCACAGAGAACACAGAGGTCACAAGTAGATGACAGGTCCTACCGACATCTTAAATCTGCCCACAAGGGTTACAGACTTATTCCTCTGCAACCCCTGCGAGCTCCATCTTCATACTCATCATTCGTATAATTCGTGCCTCTTATTTTACCTTCACTGTAAATTGTACTGTTGCTTCAGTTACTGCTGGTAATGCTGCTGTGCGTGTCCATTTCACCTTGGTGGCGGCAGTACTGAATGTTGATGTCCATGCACCACTTACATAGTACTCAATCGTTGTCTCTGTCCCTGTTGCTGGCTCTGTAATCGTTGTATTTGCAGGCACAGCGTCGATAATTACTATGTCTGTCGCTGGTGAACCTGCGTTGTTTGTGTAGGCGAGTGTGTATGTAATCGTCCCCTTTGGCTTAACCTGTGATTTATCCCTTGACTTGGTAATACTGATTACTGCTGACACACCCACACTGCAAATTGTGACTACCTCATCTGTCCGCATATCCGGATCACCCCAGTTATCGTCTGTGCCTGCACCATTTTGGTCTTTTGCGGTCAGTGTAACAGTAGATTGCTGACCGGTAGTTGCGGTAGCTGGGATTTGCACGGCTAAGAAGAAGTAGTTGAATCCATTTGCCGATAAAGTCAGTTGTGTAATCGTCGTTGTCTCGGTAGCTTGATGCACTCCATCCTGATTGTCATCCTTGATAATGGTTGATGTCCAGGAATTGCCTGGTGTTAGCGTAATCGTATCTGTACCATTACCGGTATTGCGAAGCCAGTAGGTGTAGTAAGCAGTGGTGTTGTAAGTACCGGATTTATCTGCTGGCTGTGGTAGATGAGATAGCCCATAGACCTGCTCTACTGTGGTGGTTACCTGATTACAGGTAATTGTGCCATTTCCCATAGTTGAGGTGTAGCTTAGGAGCACATCACCCGGTGTATCTGCCTCATTTAAGGTGCCTGTATCGGTCCCGTTGGTAATCTGTGTATTGGCTAAGGTTGGTGGTGTTGGGGTTATCGCTACTCCCCAAGGATTAGAACTAACCGGGATAGGTGACCCGATGACTTGATTTGTCGCTACTTCTATCACGGAAACATTACCTG
>MNYI01000207.1 GCA_001873945.1 Candidatus Desantisbacteria bacterium CG2_30_40_21 | reverse complement strand
GGGAAGATGAAGATACCGAGGGAAGGGGAGTAGGGAGTCAAGAAAAATCTTTAGCCGTAACTACTCAGGTAAAGCAATTCACCACGGAGAACACATAAATTGATAGGTTGATAGGTTGGTTGATGAGTTGATGGGTTTATAGGTTTATAGGTTAAAGGAATACAGATTCATAAACCTACAAACCCTTCCCTTTCCAACCCATCAACCCATCAACTATTCAACTTATCAACTTTTTGTGTCTTCATGCCTTTGTGGTGAGTAGTTACGATTAAAGAATATGTCTTATAGGACTTATAGGACTTATAATTCCTATTATTTCAATAAGGAGGAATGTTTATGACAAAGCGAGACTTGGTTGTAAAGATTGCACAGCAGACAGGATTAACACAGGGTGATGTCAAAAATGTGGTTGAGGGTATGCTGGATGGGATTACTGAGGCATTAGCAGCCGGAGATAAGGTGGAATTAAGGGACTTTGGAATATTCAAGGTAAAATCCAGAAAATCAAGGGTTGGAAGAAATCCCAGAACTGGTACGGTTGTTCCCATTGAATCTAAAAGAGTTACTACCTTTAAGCCTGGAAAAGTAATGAAGGAGCGCGTGGCTGATTTTTAGGTGGTGACTTGTTGCATGTTTACCCATAGTGATAAAATGTCGCTCTTTGAGCGTGGATTGAAACAGAAAAAGAAGGCACATATCATTACTTATGGCTGTCAGATGAATAGGTATGATTCAGTTGTTATATCCCGTATCTTAGAGGCTGAGGGGTATGAATTAACAACAGATGAAGACTGTGCCTCTTTTATCTTGATTAATACCTGTAGTATCCGCAAGCATGCAGAGGATAAGGTCTTAAGTAAACTCGGAAGATTAGCTGTCAGGAAAAAAATTACTCCGGATATAAGAATAGCTGTGTGTGGTTGTATGGCACAGCGACTTGGAAATAAACTGACACAAAGATTCCCTGAAATAGATTTTGTTCTTGGGACAAGTATGATTACTGAATTGCCCAATATTCTTAAAGTGGAGGGGAGAAAAAGGATTTATACAGGGGAATCTTCTTGTCTGTATCCTTCCACTATCCCTGAAAAGGGATTAAAATCTTATCTTGCGGTTATTCTTGGGTGCGACAACTATTGCTCTTATTGTATTGTACCCTTTGTGCGTGGCAAACCAAGAAGCAGGGGTAAGATAGAGATAATAAGAGAAATAGAGGAATTGATAAAGTCAGGTTGCAAGGAAATAACCCTTTTAGGTCAAAATATACTTGCGTATGGTCGCGATATTGATGAGAGCTTTCGTGCATTGCTTAAGGGTGTTCATGCCATTGATGGATTGATGAGAATCCGTTTTCTTACATCACACCCAAGGGATATTACTGCGGATTTAGTGGATATATTCTCTGAATTGCCAAAGGTTTGTGAACATTTCCATTTGCCGGTTCAATCTGGGTCAGATCGTATTTTAGGGCTTATGAAAAGGGGATATACGATTGATCACTATAAACGGATAGTGGATAAAATTCGTCAGAAATGTTCATGCCCGTCTATTACCACTGATCTGATTGTAGGTTTCCCTGGTGAGACAATGAATGACTTTGATGATACTATGCGGTTGGTAGGAGAGTTAAGATTTGATACAGCCTTCTGTTTTAAGTATTCTCCAAGAGAGGGTACCCCTGCCTGTAAATTTCAAGATCAAGTGCCTGAAGAAGAAAAAATCCGGAGATTAAAAGAGTTATTGGATATGCAAAAGGATATTACTCTACAAATAAATCAGGATATGGTTGGTGGGGTGCAAGAGATTTTGCTTGATGAAAAAAATCCGAAAGATGATGGCTCTTTACTTGGGCGAACAAGGGGTGATAAGGTTGTAGTTGTTTCTACAAAGATTCACAAAATAGGGGATATTGGCATTGTAAGAATTGTTAAGGCAGATAATTATTGCTTACAAGGAGAGTTTGTGGACGAATGAAGATTACCATAATAGGCATATTTAATTCTTTGATTTTAGGGTTAATTGTACTCTTAGTTACATTTATTTTTCTGTCCAATTCTGATTGGTTCTGGGATATGGTAAGCCCTGTATTCTATAAGGAACTTATTTATAAGTATAGTGAGATATATGAGCTTGACCCACTTTTAGCCTCTGCTGTTATTAAGGTAGAATCGAACTTTCAAGCCTATGCTCAATCAAATAGAGGTGCAATTGGGTTGATGCAGATTATGCCTGAAACAGGAAAAGAAATGGCAAGAAGGCTAAAGATAAAGCCTTTTGTTGCCTCTGATCTGAACAATCCAGAAATAAATATCAAAATAGGGCTTTATTATCTTGCAAGATTGAAAAAGCAGTTTAATGGAGATGTGTATCTTGCCCTTGCTGCATATAACGGCGGTTCGGCTAATGTGCAAAAATGGTTGGCTGAAAAAAAAATAGATACAGATGGTGCTGTTGTTCAAATACCCTTTGAAGAAACTAAGGGGTTTGTCCAAAAGGTAATGCTCCATTACGAATGGTTTAAGAATGTACAACAGGTGAAAGGGATGTTGCAGTTCAGGCAGAAGGAAAATTAACTACAAAGGCACAAAGACACGAAGGGTTTATAAGTTGATAGGTTGATGAGTTGATAGGTTGATGAGTTGATAGGTTGATGAATCTGTATGTCCTTTAACCTATCAACTCATCAATTCATCAACCTATCAGCTTATGTATTTCATGAATGGCGGTGATAAAAATATGACTCTGGCAAACAGGATCACGATCCTTCGCATATTATTGGTACCTGTGTTTGTTATTTTTGTAACCTATGGATATTATAAATCTATGCTGATGTTTCAATATGCAGCACTCGGTGTTTTTATTTTTTGTATTCTTACAGATGCCCTTGATGGGTTTATTGCACGGACATTCAATCAGCAAACATCACTGGGAATATTTTTGGATCCACTGGCTGATAAGCTGCTTTTGGTTTCAGCCTTTATCTTTTTAGGGTTAAGCTTTGTAAATAAGATTCCTTTATGGGTGAGTATGTTGGTGGTCGGTCGGGAGTTTATTATCTTGATAGGATGGTTGGTTGTTTATCTTTTCAGTACGAAAAAAAACAATCTTAATCCAAGCATTCTGGGCAAGATGACTACATTTTTCCAGATGATAACCATTCTTCTTTGTTTGATAAACCTTCCATATCAGTACCTTCGTTGGATAATCTTTTTAACTGTGGCTGTAACCATTATCTCTACTGTTGATTACATCCTTCGTGGCAGCAAAAAACTTTCATCATGTTGATGTGGGATAGCTGAGGCTGAGCGATTACATTCCGAGGGTATTGATGAAGCACATTATTTTTTCATATGTAGCTGAAAACTCAGGGCATAAAATTGCTGCTGATGCAGTCAGGGATGTGCTGCAACAAGAGTTGCCGGAAGTCTCATTCCTTTCCATAGATGCCTCAGGCTATTTTTCGCCTATAGTTAAGGGAATAATCTTACGATCATATATTGAATTGATAAAATCAGACCCTTTTGTTTGGGAATATCTTTATGATAACCCAAAGATAATTAATCTTACAGCTAAATTGAAGGAGATATTTGATACATTAAAATCGAAAAGATTGAAAAAGAAGGTGTTTAATGGTTTCCAACCAGATGCTGTAGTCTGTACCCATGCCTTCTCTTGTGGAGTGTTTTCTGCCTTGAAGAAAAATAGCATGAATGGTCTGCCATTGATAGCTATTACTACAGATTTTGATATTCATGCTTATTGGTTGCATTCCAATGTTTCCTGTTATCTGGTGGCTAATTCAGAAACAGCTGATAAATTAATGCACCAGGGGATATTGGCAAATCGTATTGAGGTTACTGGCATACCTGTTTCCTCTGCCTTTGCATCAATTGAGGATAAAAGGGTTGTCAGGGAAAGGCTGAAATTAGAAGATTTACCAACTATTCTTATTATGGGTGGTAATCATGGGATAGGTCCCATGGAAAAGATTATAACCTATCTGAATCTATTGCCACAGCTTTTTCAGATAATTGTTGTTACTGGAAAGAACATAAGCCTTCAGCGAAAATTAGAAAGATTAGCCAGACAAATAAAAAGACCTATGAGGATTTATGGCTATACTCATAATGTTTCTGAGTTAATGCAGGCAGCAGATATTCTTATCAGTAAGCCAGGCGGGCTAACGGCTTCGGAAAGTCTTTGCTGCGGACTGCCCATGATTATTGTTAACCCTATTCCTGGGCAAGAGGAACGAAATAGCAGGTACCTAATAAAACGAGGTGCGGCAATAATGGTACCTCATGAGAGTGAGGTAGATGATGTGGTTAATAAACTGCTTCGAAATCCAGAAATATTATTAGAAATGCAGGAAAATGCCATCAAACTGTCAAAACCAAATGCTGCTGTGAGGGCTGGGGAGATAATTAAGCATCAATGTAATGGAGGATGAATAAAATATTGTTATGAAAAAAGATACGATTGGTTTTGTTATAGCTACTATTTTTGCGGTGTGTTTTTCAATAGTGATATTTAGTGTTGCCTTAAAATATCTCCAACAGGGGATTGAACGGAGATCCATCCCAACTGTATGCCCGAAAAAGGTTGCTGTTATCCCTTTGAAGCGGATAATCCCAACTGAAAGGATAGAATTGCCGAAAAAAATGGGAAAGGCACAGAAGGCATTCTTAACACCAACAGGGGTGCTGCCTCTTCCTTTACCTTCTGTTCCGAGTATACCATCAATAACACTTGAACAACCAGCCACAGCTACTAAAATTATTGCCTCAATAGCCATAATCTTAGATGATGCAGGTTATTGTCCCAGTGGGTTTGTCAGTAAACTGTGGAAGATAAAGGAGCCACTTACTATTAGTATTATTCCCGGATTAAGGTCTTCAAAAGAAACGGCTGAGCTATCAAATCGGTGTGGGTTTGAGGTTATGCTTCATATGCCTATGGAGTTTTGTTCAAACTCAAAGATAACAGAGGAGGATCTCCTTTGTATGGCAGACAGAAAAAATGATTCACCATATAAATGGGCATTGTTGTGTGGTATGTCTGAGAAAGAGGTGGCAAGACAATTAGATGGGGCTATCAAAGATATTCCGTATCTTAAGGGAATAAATAACCACATGGGGTCCAAAGCAACTGCGGACAAAAGGCTTATGACTTTGTGTATGGATAAACTTAAAGACAAGGGGTTATATTTCATTGATAGCGTGACCACCCCAAAAACCGTTGCCTATAGATTGGCTAAAGAACAAACTATCAGTGCTGCAAGAAGGGATGTGTTTCTGGATAATATAAATGATGTTAAACATGTCAGGCAACAGATGAATATCCTGATTGCTACTGCAAAGAAAAATGGCACTGCCATTGGTATTGGTCATGCAACAAAGTATTCAACTATAGCCGTCTTAGATGAGATGATGCCCTTGTTAAAGGCTCAGGGAATAGAAGTGGTGCCAGCGTCAGAATTGGTACATTAATCGTAACTACTCAGGTAAAGTAATTCACCACGGAGAACACATAAATTGATAGATTGATAAGTTGATGAGTTTATAGGTTAAAGGAACACAGATTCATAATTCATAAACATTTCCTATCAATTCATCCACTTATCAACCCATCAACTATTCAACTTATCA
>MNYI01000236.1 GCA_001873945.1 Candidatus Desantisbacteria bacterium CG2_30_40_21 | reverse complement strand
CTATAAAGGTAACTACTCACCACAAAGGCACGAAAACACAAAAAGTTGATAAGTTGAATAGTTGATGGGTTGATAAGTGGATGAATTGATAGGAAATGTTTATGAATTATGAATCTGTGTTCCTTTAACCTATAAACTCATCAACCTATCAACTTATGTGTTCTCCGTGGTGAATTACTTTACCTGAGTAGTTACCTATAAAGAAAGATTGCGGGAATGAATTACCTAACTATGGAATAAACATTTTAGCCTAACAACGCTGAATCTGACTCGCTACGCTTGCAGATTAGCTTGCCATTAGAGAGCATAAAAAGAGAGGTAACTTAGAGATGCTAAAAAAAGAAAAAGATCTGGTACAACTAAGAAATCCAAAATCGGATCGCTATGTAAAAATTGATAAATCTATAGGAAAAATCATTTCGTATAAGAAAAGTGAAGGACCTTATAAGAACATTCCTATAGTTATGGATCGTACAAAATGATTTTATATAAACCAACTGATGGTGATGTCCAAACAACAAGGATTGAATACCGTCCAAAAACTTGTTTTGTGATGACTAAGATAGGAACACCAATTCCAAGAGAAGTTAAAAAGATAAGGGAAAAACTTACAGAAGTCCTTTCTAAATATGAAATGAAAGAAATTGATGCTGGTAGTGAGATAACAGGAAGGGATTTTTTATTAAAAATCTGGCAAATGATAGTTGCGGTACCATTGGGAATTGCAATTATTGATGATAGTATGTCATCAAATACTTTGTGTAATGTATTTTATGAAGTAGGTCTCACGCATGCTTTAGGAAAAGAAACAATTGTAATAAAGGCAGAAAATACAAAGGTTCCATCAGATTTCGTTAGAACTGAATACATTAACTTTGATAATAAGTTTGAGGAAAATCTAAAGAAATATTTTAGGACTTATTTTGAGTTAGCAAATCACTATGAAACAGTTGCATATCAACTTGAAAGAAACCCATTGCTCGCAATTGATTATTTACGCCGTGCATACCTCATTTCAGGGAACAAAGAATTGCAAGTTAAAGCCAAAAAATTACATAGAGAGGCTACTTTGGAAGACCGAGCAAAAAATAGCGTAGAGCAGTTATTGGTCGATTTTTAGGAGTAGGGAGGGGAAATGTTCAAAAAGATTCTTATAGCTAACAGGGGAGAGATAGCCCTCCGAATCATCAGGGCAGCAAAGGATTTAGAGATAAAAACAGTTGCAGTATATTCTAAGGCAGATACGGATTCCTTGCATACTCAACTTGCAGATGAGAGGGTGTGTATTGGTCCTGCCCCTGCATCAGAGAGTTATCTTAATATACCACAAGTAATTAGTGCTGCCATCATTACTGAATGCGATGCCATTCATCCTGGATATGGGTTTTTAGCTGAAAATGCTACCTTTGCAGAGATCTGTATAGAGCATAACATTGCCTTTATTGGTCCATCACCAGATGTGATTGCCAGTATGGGGGACAAAATAAAAGCCAAGGTTTTAATGAAAAAAGCTGATGTGCCTATTGTACCTGGTTTATTGGAGGCTGTAAGTAATCTGGATGAAATAAAGAAAATAATCCAAAAAATTGGCTATCCTGTGATTATTAAGGCAGCAGCCGGTGGTGGCGGAAAGGGGATAAGGATTATTGAAGACTCTTCCCAGCTTGAGCCAATGATCAATGCAGCCAGATTAGAGGCTGAAAAGGCGTTTAAGGATTCCTCGCTTTATATAGAAAAGTATATTCAGAAACCAAGGCATATTGAGGTTCAGATATTAGGTGATAATTATGGCAATATTATTCATCTCGGCGAAAGGGAATGTTCTATTCAATCAAGGCATCAAAAACTGATTGAGGAAACACCTCCGGTAAATATCAGTCAAAAAATAAAACAAAAAATGTGTGAAATCGCTGTAAGGGCAGCCAGATCTGTAAAATATAAGAGTGCTGGAACCATAGAGTTTTTGTTTGATTCAAGAGAAAAGAAGTTTTATTTTATTGAGATGAATACCCGTATTCAGGTGGAACACCCTGTAACTGAATTGGTTACTGGAATAGATCTGGTAAAACTGCAAATCCAACTGGCTGCAGGAGAAAAGCTTAAACTTACTCAAAAAGACATTGTTCCCTCTGGACATGCCATTGAGTGTCGGATAAACGCTGTTGACCCTGACAATAACTTTGCCCCTTCCCCGGGTAAGATAGAAAGCCTT
Organism: Candidatus Desantisbacteria bacterium CG2_30_40_21; assembly: GCA_001873945.1. Classification (GTDB taxonomy): domain Bacteria; phylum UBA9089; class CG2-30-40-21; order CG2-30-40-21; family CG2-30-40-21; genus CG2-30-40-21. Next base: position 3,541 of record MNYI01000236.1, on the reverse strand, counting down.
CATCTGCCTGGTGGTCCTGGTGTCCGGTTAGACACACACATCTATGCTGGTTACACCATCCCACCAAACTATGATTCAATGATAGCCAAACTCATTACTTATGGTGAGGATAGAAAAGAGGCTCTGTCCAGAATGCGGAGAGCCCTTTCTGAATTTATTGTCAATGGGATAAAAACAACGATTCCATTCCATCTAAGGATATTAAATGATAGTTCATTTATCAAGGGTGATATTCATACTCATTTTTTGAGTTGTATGGATAAAAAGAACAACAGTTCACCACAGATACCAACGGAATAGTACGGAGGAGTAGGCACAAAGGCACAAAGTTTAAGAAAGGAAAGGATAAGAGAAAGAACAGCAGACAATGGTCTGTACCTCTGTGCCTTTGTGCCTTTATGCCTTTATGATAAACGCTTAACGAAAAAAAGGAGGTATGGTTAATATGGCGGAAAGTAATATTGGAAGCGTAAAGGTAAGCGATGAGGTTATTGCTACTGTAGCCAGTGTTGCTGCCACTCAGGTTGAGGGTGTGGCTGGAATGAGTGAAGGGATTGTTGATGGATTGGCTAAACTCATTACCGGTGGACAAGCAACAAAAGGGATAAAGGTCTCGGTTGGGAATGAAGAGGCTGCCATAGATATTTCTATTATTGTTGAATATGGACACCCAATTGCAGAAATAGGAAGAAAGGTTCAAGAGAATGTGAAAAATGCTGTGGAATCTATGACCGGTTTAAGGGTCGTAGAAATAAATGTGTATATCCAGGGTGTGCATTTGTTAGAAGAGAAAAGTGATGAAAGACACGAAAGAGGGAGAAAACTTAAGTGATGTGGAGTGCGGCAGCTTTCAAGTTGATGGGTTGATAGGTTGATGGGTTGATGGGTTTATGTTCCTTCAACTCATCAACTATTCAACTCATCAACCTATCAACTAAATTAAAAAAAGGGGGTATGATTATGGCTTTTATTAACAGATTTGGGCTGGTGTTGGGTGTTTTGTTGTTATTTACGATGGGAAGCATAGGCATTGGTATTGGATTTGGTCTGATTGATACAAATCTTGTCTTAACCTACATTAATGATCCTCATCATAAAATGGTTATCTCGCAGATTGGGATTTTGCTGTGGATAATTGGGTTACTGATTGTTTATACTACTTGTGTGCTTGGTCAGGAGGAAAAAGGAGTTGCCTTTCAAAATGCCAATGGGGAGGTAAAGGTTACTCGAAAGGCTGTTGAAGATTTTATTGTCAGGGTTTGCTCTCAGGAAACAAATATCCGAAGGACAAAGCCAAAGGTAATAATAAAGAAAAAGTATATTCAAGCAAACCTTGTTGTTGCTATAACCTCAGATATTCCAGTTGCTCAAGCCATCTCTAATTTGCAGATTAAGGTAAAGGAATCTTTAGAGGCAGGTATTGGTATGGTAAGTGTAAAATCTGTTAGAATCATGGTGGAAGAGATCTTTTATACCGGTGGCAGGTTGCGAGGGGCGGAATATACGAGTTAAAAAAAATTACCACAAAGACACAGAGACACAAAGAGGAAAAATCTTAGTGTCTTTGGGTGAAAAAGGAGGAAATACAGCTTATGAATGACTTAAAAAAAATATTATTAACTTTTATGACTGAAAACCCAGGTACTGTAATAGGTACCTTGCTTGGATTGGCGGTTGGATTAATGGTTATCTCCTTTGGGTTGACAAAGGTTGTTATCCTGCTGATAATTGTCCTGATCTTTTTCCTTTTGGGCAGGATGCGGGATATGAAAGGGTAACAAGATGGATACAGGAATACTCAGGATTATTGATGCCAATTTCAATCGAGTCAGGGAAGGGTTGCGGGTAGTTGAGGAATTGGTCAGGTTTGAAATGAATTCAAAGGAATTGAGCGAAAGGTTGAAAGGGATACGGCATTCCATTGCTGGGTTGATAAATGAATCATTTGGTTCATCCTTGCTTATCTCTGCCCGAGATAGTCAGAATGATGTTGGATTGGCTATCCATATAGATACTGAGGATTACAGAACAGGAAAGGCAGGGATAATAAAGGCAAATATAAAACGAGCCCAAGAGGCTATTCGGGTATTGGAAGAGTTTGTCAAGCTATATTCAATAGAGACAAGTCGGAAATTAAAGGCATTGAGGTATCAGGCATATTCGCTGGAACAAGAAGTGCTGCAAATTGTTGGGGAGAAAAAAAGAATTCATGGGTTGTACCTTATCCTTGATTATGGGCTTTTTGGTGAAAGAATCTGGGATAGGGATTGCGTGAAGGAAATAATTACCGCAGGTGTTGATGTTGTTCAGTTGCGGGTTAAGGGAGAGGCACAAAGGGACGGAGAAGAAGAGAAAGATATTGTCTGGCAACAGGTTGAAAATATACCTGATGGCAAATTAATCATGCTGGGTAATATGTTACGGGAGATAACAGAAGAGGCAGCCGTTTTATTTATTATAAACGATCGGTTAGATATTGCTTTAGCTGTTAGAGCAGATGGTGTGCATCTTGGACAGGATGATATGCCTGTAGATGTTGCACGGAAATTAATGGGTGATAAAATAATTGGAATATCCACTCATAGCCTTATTCAGGCACAACAAGCAGAGAAAAGTGGTGCAGATTATATAGGGATTGGACCGGTGTATAGCACAACAACCAAACGAGATGTGGGTAAACCTATCGGCTGTGAAATAGTCCATGAAATTTGCAAGACGGTTAGCCTGCCTGTAGTAGCTATTGGTGGGATAAATCAGGATAATCTTACCGAGGCAATAAAAACAGGGGCAGGGGGAATAGCTGTAGCTAACGCTATCTTAAAAACAGATGACCCTGCGGCAGTAACAAAAAAGATAGCAGGGGCGTTGCATAATATGCCATCCATATGTTAGCAAAGGGGTTACAGCCAGTAATACTGGCAGGGGTAGGATGTTGCCGGCTTTTCAAATATCTTGCATTCTTTGCATTTTCTGCTACTCTTTCAAGCTATGAATTGCTGTATAAAATTATAGGAGTTGATAAAAATGTGTAGAATATTATGAAGCAAGATTGAAATGGCTGAGAGATGAAGAAATGGCGATTAAAACAGCAGAAAGAAGAGGTGAAAGAAGAGGTGAGAAAAGAGGAAGAGAAAAAGGCATAAAAGAAGGCATAAAAGAAGGTGAAAAACAAAAGGCAATAGCAATTGCCAAAAACTTATTAGATATTTTAGATAATCAGACCATATCGAAAAAGACCGGTTTAACGATGGAAGAAGTAGAGGAGTTAAGAGGATTATGATTTTGCATGAGAGTGATACATATACTCAAGTGGGGCATAAATTGCGTTTTTCGCTGGTCTTAATCAACGATAGCTGTGTTGTTCAGGTGAGCAATAGTACACTATTGCTCACCTTGCGCGCCATTGCTCTCCTTGATTAATCCTCACCCCGAGAAAAATCGCAATTTATGCCCCACTTGAGTATATCAAAGGCAACATTTGGGGTTACACCATCGGAATATAAAAATCTCAAGGGATTAAAACGAGAAAACCTGCGAGACC
>MNYI01000079.1 GCA_001873945.1 Candidatus Desantisbacteria bacterium CG2_30_40_21 | reverse complement strand
GGGACAGCGCCCGGGAAAATGGGGACAGCGCCCTATTTTTAGAAAAAAAATAGGGCGCTGTCCCCATTTTCCCCCCATTTTCCCGTCTCCCCATTTTCCCCCATTTTTGATAATAACATCAAAAAGTTCTTGATTTTATCCATTATTTATGGTATCCTTACATATAATTACTATCCATATCCTGAACGGAGAGATGCTGGAGCGGTTGAACAGGCACGCCTGGAAAGCGTGTGATGGGGAAACCTGTCCGAGGGTTCGAATCCCTCTCTCTCCGCCACAATTTAAGGAGGCATCTTAATTATGATAAAATGGGGAAAACTATTATTTGTTGCTTTTTTTCTTTGCTTAACAAGTATTGGTTATGGGGAAGATATTGTTAGTTTGGATAATACCCTTAACCCACCAGGGGTGATTATAGGAAAGGTTTCCTCCCAGTGGAAGGGGTTTTTGGAAATGCCTGTCTGGACATTAACTAAGGCATTTCTGGCAAAGGAATCCTCTTTTATAATACCTGAAAAGCAAAACCATTTCAGCTTTGGTGTGGTTTGTCAGGCAGAAAATAGTTGTGGGTTTGACGAAACATACCTCGTTTCATTAATGATTGAAAAAGAAACATCCCCCCACTCAAATCAGTGGTATCTTGTAAGTGAGGATAGTAATAATATTTCTTGCAAGGCAAAGAGCGTAGATATAAGAAATTTTCTAAGCACCCCTATACTCCAGAAAGAGCCAGAGACTCGCTACAGACTTACAGTTTGCTCAAAATTAACCGTTGGACAAAAAACTACAAAAGAAATAACCTATCTTACTATAAAATGTTCATCCGAAAATCAACGAACTCAGGGGACAATAGTAGCTGAGGCTCATATCGGACATCCTATGGATGGACAGGTTAAGGATACAGGAATTTCCATAAAAGGGGTTGGTTTTGAGGAACAAGGAATAAGTATTGTTGCCAGAGAGGAAGGGGAACAATATACATTAAAGGATATTGCTACAGGTGAACGACTTATCACCGCTAAGGCACAGGGATTTAAGCCATCATCTCAAAAAATAGTTGTTTCATCAATTAAATCAAGCTATCTCAAGATGTTGCTTATCCCGGAGAAGCCATTTGTTTATGGATTAGTAAAAGATTCTGTAACAGGTGAAGGACTTTCTGAAACAACCCTTGATGTGATGAAGGGACAGGGTATCTTAAAACAAACAAAGGCAGGATTAACCGGTAGTTACAAAATAGATAGCTTGAATAAAGGGATTGAATATACCATTGTCTCTTCGTCGGAAGGTTATGAAAAAAGAAGACAAACAGTATCGTTTAGTCCAGAACAAACAGTAGCAAGGGTAGACTTCTCTTTAGACAAGGCATTGCCGCCAGTAACAGTAGAAAAATCTGCCAAGGAATTGGCTCCACCGGTTATAGCCGCTAAACTTGCTCCAGTTATTGTTCCGGAGGTACCAATGGAGATATTAGCCCCGCCTATGCCTGAAAAACCAGCACCATTAAAGGCATTGGCTGAAATAAAGGAAAAAAAAGGGATTGTAATTAAAGAAAGTAAGGATACCATAAAGATAGAAATATCTCAAGAGGCAGTTAACTTTACCACCGGTAGTCATCAGGTTCAAGCTACAGCCTATCCTGTTCTGACAAAGGTGGCAACTATCCTTAAGGCATACCCTGATTGTAGGGTTATGATAGAGGGGCATTCGGATAATGTTCCCTTAGGTCCGATTACACAACGCAAGTATAAAGATAATAAGGGATTATCGCAAGCAAGGGCAAATAATGTTAAGGCATTCCTTGTTGAAAGAGAGGGTGTACCGATTGCTAATCTGACAACTATTGGATATGGAGAATCAAAACCAGTTGCCTCTAATGCAACACCCGCGGGTAAAGCAAAGAATCGAAGGGTAGAGATTATTATTAAAAAGCCTGAGATGCCTGTGTCAGCAAAGGTGGCTACTGCCCCGCAGGTCAAGGAAATTCCAGCACCAGTGCCAGCCAAGCCTGTTGCCCCGATTCAGCCAACGATTGTAGCATCGCCTGTGCCTGTGGTAACGCCAACACCAGCAATAGTAGCTGCTGCCCCACAGGTCAAGGAAATTCCAACACCAGTGCCAGCCAAGCCTGTTGCCCCGATTCAGCCAACGGTTGTGGTACCACCTGTGCCTGTGGTAACGCCAACAATTCCAGTGGTTGCACCATTGCCAAAGGTTTATGCCATGTTAACCAATGGTAGTTTTGATGATGGGATGAATGCATGGACTTCAAAAAAAGAAGGGGTTGGAAACAACTTCGTTGACATTGCCAATGATAGCCCATCTCACCCAACAACACTTGAACTAAAACGGCAGAAGTCACAAAAAGCCCATGGTGAGGCAGGGGTTTCTCAATTATTGGATATTGGTGTCCATAGGTATACACAAGCTATCTTAAAGGCTGACATAAAGATAGATAAAGCAAGCAAACCTGAGGATGGTAAATCTGGTGGTGACTATCCTGTGTGTCTTGAATTAAACTATACTGGTACGGATGGCAACCCTTATGTTTTCAAACACGGTTTCCATATTAGCGGCAAGCTGAACTATTCACAAATAGGTGAACAAGTAAAGAAGGGTAAATGGATTACCTATACCTCTCCAAACCTGATGCAGCTTTCTCCAAGACCTGTAAAGATAACAAAGATACAGATTGCTGCCAGAGGATGGGATTTTGTGAGCAAAATTGATAATGTTGAGTTTCAATTAGGTATGTTGCCGGTTGAGGTAGCTGAGGTGCGTAAACCAGAGAAAGTAATACCGCCGGCAATAGTTAAGCCTCAAGCACCTGTTGTTCCACAACCAATAGTTTATGCCAAACTTATGAATGGTGGATTTGAACAAGGGATGGAATGTTGGCAATCTGTTACTCAAGGGTCAGGCAAGATATTGTCTGAGATAACAAAGGATGATAATAACCATCCTCACAGCCTTAAGATAAGCAGGCAGAATTCAAAATCTGCTATTGGTGGGATAAGCGTGTTCCAGATGCTGGACATTAGTGTTATCAGGTACAATTTCTGCGTTCTGCATGGGGAGATAAAGATACCTTCCAGCTCTCTTTCCGGAGACAATCAACAAGGCGGGGTATATCCTGTTTGTCTGGAAATAGAATACAGGGATATTGCTGGTCTATCCCATCTCTTCAGACACGGCTTCCTGACAAAGGGTAAATTGCAATATCCTGAGATTGGAGAAATGGTTGAAAAGAATAAATGGATAAGCTATACCACACCCAATCTCATGGAGCTTTCTCCCAGACCAGCTAAAATAACTTGCGTGAGGATAAAGGGCGATGGCTGGGATTTTGTCAGTCAAGTGGACAACATAAGTATAGAGCTATTAAACAAACCCATAGAAAAGCCGGCAGTCGTTGTTTCTCCGCCAAAATTAGTGATATCACCAGCAGCAGTGGTACCTGTTCCCACTCCAAAGCCTGAGACAAAGGAAGAGGTGAAGCCTCCAGTAAAGAAAGAGTCTGAATCATGGCTAATGGATGGAAAAGAGGCTTTGAGCAGATTTGGTGAAATGGAATCTGCTGGCATGGAAAGACTGGCTGAATCCTTAGTGGTTGACCCCAAGGGGATAGAAGAAATATCTATACTTCTGGTATCCTCAAGCATTAATCCCAAACAGGCAGCCAAAATACTGTACAAACTTTATCAGGTACAAGGGGATAAGGCGGTAGATAAGGTATTAAAGATTGTAGGTGATATTAATCCGGACAAGGTGGCAAAGATTAGGAAATTATTGACTAAGTAAGGGTCTTACAAAATTACAAATCCAAGCATGGATAGCAGGAGTAAAATAATGGAATGTAATATCTCAGCCAATAAAAAAAATTGCACCTGCACCTACGAGCCATGTAGTCGCAAGGGAAAATGTTGTGAGTGTGTGTTGTATCACAGACGAAATGGGGAAATACCTGGCTGTTTCTTTCCAGCAGATGTAGAGAAAACATATTCGAGATCTGTTAAAAGGTTTGTGCAGGCATTTGAGAAAGAAGGGAAATAAAGCAACTATACTCGTAACTACTCAGTAAGGAGTAGGCCAGTTTTTAAGTGGAATCTATACCACTTGAGTATACAAATAAAAATGACAGAGCAGAACGAATAAAATGAAAATAAAAGTATTAAAATTCTTGATTTTGATAGTAGTAATAAATTGTCTACTTAGTTTTGCCTCTTATGCAAAAGAAAATGATATAACCCTTTGGATTATGCCAAATGAACCACCACTTGCCCAAAAACCATCGGATGAGCAGATAGAAAAATTCATTGCTGATAATTTGAATGTTAGAAATACTGCAGAAGAGTAAAAAAATGATACAGAGTTTGCTCGTGCTGTTCTCGGTCAAACTAAGATTTTAGAACTAATCAAGAGGTATCAAAAAGAGAAAAAATTAGCATATCCAATCAATGTTAGAATCCTCAAATGGCAAGATGCCTTTGGGGAGATATCAGATGTTGCTGTCTCTACCAAAGGAATACTGCAACCAGATATTGTTCAATTGGGGACTACTTGGACAGCCTACTTTGCCAGTAAGAAAGCACTAATAGACATTACAGACCATGTGGATGAAAAGGCTATAGAGATTATCGAATTAAGGTATAAAGAAAAATTAGAGAGAAATGATATAATTAATGATCTATGGAGAATGAAAGAGAGGATAGTCTATTTACAGGAGATTAAAATACATCCTTTCTTCCCTATCATAGAGATGGATGAAGATGTTAAGATAATTCTGAAATTGGTCAAAGAGTGGAAAGAAGGGAATCGTAGCTTAATGGAAAACAAGGTGATAAAAGAGATTTTAGAATCTTCCATGAACAAAATCGTATATACTTTCAAAATGGATAAGATGAATAAGGATGAATTAATAGGCGTTTCCTTTGAGGTGTTTGATAATATAATTAAAGAGAAGGTTCAGACTGAGGAATGGAAGGACATTTTCCAGATTAAAAACTACTTTTATAACTCCTTGTATTACGGGATGTTCGCTAAAGTTTTGGATGAAAAATTTCCAGGCATCCCTCCTAATGAAAGGAATAAAATTATGAAGTTCCTTAAGGATAAAGCTAAAGTCAAACAGGAAGAAGGAATGTCTTTAAGCGAGAAAGAACTTAAGGATAAATTGATAGCTATGGGTTGGACCAAAGAAAAATTAATGGAAATGGAAGTTAAAAAAATATAGGGGTTTTATTCCCAGAGAATATAGAAAATTATACAATTGGAGTAAATTATGATTTTGATAGCAACATACAAGATTAAGGGTCAATTCCTCTGACATCAAAATCGACATGGACTTCTTGTCCTCTCTGGCTTAGCCTGTCCCCGCCTGTCAAGAATCGACAGAATCCTTTCTTCTCCTTGTCATTCTGGCTTGTCCAGAATCCTGTCATTCTGGCTTGTCCAGAATCTTTCTTCTTATCCAACCACATTTGGTGTACTCAACAAAGAAGGATTCCCGACAAGCGGGAATG
>MNYI01000213.1 GCA_001873945.1 Candidatus Desantisbacteria bacterium CG2_30_40_21 | reverse complement strand
TGGTGTCGATTATCAACAGAATTGTCGGTAGGACAGGCATTTCTGCCTGTCCTGTTGCAGATGACAGGCAAGAATGCCTGTCCTACCGATTAATCTCCATATCTCCCCTTATCCATTTTACCATAATGAGAATTGCTGCCCCTTTTGGGTCTGACCCTGCTCCACCCCTAAAAAAATAAAAATATTGCTTGCATTTTGATGCAAAATGTGATATATAGTTACATATGGGGTAACTATTCAGTTATCTCTTGATAGCTGAGTAGTTACAAAACAATTAAGGAGGCGTATCATGAATGAAGAAATAAAGATAATAGATGAGAGGGTAAAAGAAAAGAGTGAGTTTGTTGAAAGAATAAACAAGGTCATGGGAGAGACAATTGTTGGGCAAAAATATATCATTGACCGGACACTGATAGCATTATTTTGCAATGGACATGTAATGATAGAGGGTGTTCCTGGGTTAGCCAAGACATTGATAATTAAAACGCTTTCATCGGTGATAGATGCCTCGTTTAGCCGCATTCAGTTCACCCCGGATCTTTTGCCCTCTGACCTGATTGGGACAATAATACTCAATCCCAAAACAGGTGAATTCACGCCAAGGAAGGGTCCGATATTTGCCAATATTATCCTTAGCGATGAGATAAATCGTGCCCCATCAAAGGTGCAGAGTGCCCTGCTTGAGGCAATGCAGGAGCATCGCGTGACCATATCCAACGAAACGCATAAATTGCCTGAGCCATTCATGGTACTTGCCACACAGAATCCCATTGAGCAGGAAGGGACATATCCCTTGCCTGAGGCGGCAATAGACAGGTTCATGCTCAAGCTAAAGATAGGCTACCCCACAAAAGAAGAAGAAATAAAGATAATGACCGTAGCCTTGATTGGTGAGGAACCAAAGGCATCTAAGGTCGTGAGCATTGATGAGATACTTGAAACCAGAAAGTTGATTAACCAGATATATATTGATGAAAAGCTCAAACATTATATCGTTGATATTATTTCAGCCACAAGAAACCCGCAGGAATACAAGATTTCTGACATTGTGGGCATGATCCAGTGGGGTGCATCTCCCAGAGCATCTATTTATATGATGCAAGCAGCTAAGGGACATGCGTTTATCCGCAGGAGGGGATTCGTTACCCCTGATGATATTAAAGCCATAAGCATGGATGTCCTTCGTCACAGGATTATCCTCAATTATGAGGCAGAGGCAGAAGAACTTACCACAGAACATATTGTCCAGAGGGTTCTGGATACGGTTGAGGTTCCGTGAGGAAGGGTTGATAAGTTGATGAGTTTAAGGAAGGGTTGATGGGTTGATGAGTTGATGGGTTGATGAGTTTAAGGAAGGTTTTATAGGTTGATGGAATACAAATTCATCAACCTATCAACTATCTGAGGAGGTTCCATAGATTATGCTTTCAAAAGATATAATCAAAAAAATCAGGCAAATAGAGATAAATTCCAACAGATTGGTCAATCAGCTTTTTGCAGGGGGATACCACAGTGTCTTCAAGGGGCAGGGGATTGAGTTTTATGAGGTGCGAGAATATCAGCCCGGAGACGATATTCGTACCATAGATTGGAATGTTACGGCACGATTGGGCAGTCCTTATATCAAAAAATACATTGAAGAACGGCAGCGGACGATAATTCTGATGGTGGATGTCTCATCCTCACTTGATTTTGGATCATTAGCCAAAACCAAAAACGATATTGCCACAGAGATAGCGGCTTTGCTTGCTTTTTCTGCTATTCGGAACAATGATTTAGTGGGGTTGCTTTTGTTTTCAGACCGCATAGAAAAATTCATTCCACCTAAAAAGGGCAGGAAACATGTCTTGAGAATCATCAGGGATATTTTATGCTTTAAGAAAGAGGGCAAGGGAACAGATATATCACAGGCAGTAAAATATTTAAGCCGAGTGATGCAAAAGAAAGCCGTACTTTTTCTCATCTCTGATTTTCTATTCGATAATTATGAGAAATCCCTCAATCTAATCTCTCGCAAGCATGACCTTATCCCAATTATCATCAAGGATAGATTTGAGAAGAAATTGCCGCAAAGGGTTGGCATTGTTTACTTTGAAGACCCGGAGACTCAGGATATCCTCCCCTTTGATTTGTCTGATTCTGAGGTTAAGGGCAGATACATTAAGATGGTTGAACAAGATATATTCAATAGAAAAAAATATCTGCAAAGCATTAAGGCAGATGTTGTTGAACTTTCAACCGATGGGGAATACATAAAACCATTATCGCTTTTCTTCAGGAAAAGGGAAAGGAGGATGCAGTACTCATGAAACCTGAAGATATTCGTGACATAAAGGGTGTAATATGGGTTGTGGATTGGGGGACAATAACCTTTTTTCTCTGTATCTTTTTCTGCCTCTGCCTTCTCGGATTTTTTATTTATAAATGGCTAAACCATTGGGCATCAAAATCAAAATCAAGGCAGGGGCATGAAGAAAAGTTGATAGAAAAACCCTTTGACGAGGTTGCACTTGAGGAATTAAATAGCCTTGACCTACTCATTTTTTTTGAAAAGATGGCATTTAAGGAATATTATTTGATGATAACCGGTATTATTCGAAAATTTTTAGCAAGAAACTATATCATTGATACCCTTGACAAAACATCCCTTGAGATAATAGTCGAGATTGAAGGCAAGGAAAGGGATTATGAAAAGGTAAGAATGCTGGATGATTATTTCAGGTCGTGTGATATGGTGAAATTTGCTAAATATAAGCCGACTCTGGTGGAGATGCGCGAAGTGAAGAATGCTTCTGTCAGGATAGTTAAGGGTAAACGACAGGCTGTTACGAAATACCCCTAACCCTCGTCAGCGTGGGACAACGAAGGAGAAATAATGCATTTTGCTACCCCTTATTGGGCAATATTATTATTGCTATTAATATATTTATGGAAATTAAAAACCAGACAAAAGCCGGCAACAATACCTCACCCGGATATTATTCGTAAGCTGGGAAATGCAGGAAAAAGGGCAAGGTTTAAGGTGATACTGCCAAAGGTGTTGCGAATAACAGCCATGACACTATTGGTAATGGCATTGATGCGTCTGCAAGCAGGGTTTGTGGCAGACTCGCAGAACAAAAGCGGTGTTGATATTATGGTTGCTCTGGATGTTTCCTCCAGCATGACTGCCGAGGACTTTCGTCCAAATAGAATATCAGCAGCAAAAAGGGTGCTGATGGATTTTATTAACCTGCGGCAAAATGATCGGATAGGGCTGATTGTCTTTGGTAGTCAGAGCTATCTCCAGTGTCCCCTTACCAACGATCACAAAACGCTTCGTTCTTTTCTCAAATGTGTAAAGATTGGTATGGCAGAGGATGGGACGGCTATTGGTATGGCAATGGCTAATGCTGTGAAGAGATTAAGGGATTCACAGGCAAAGACAAGGCTCATTCTTCTTCTGACCGATGGGGAAAACAACGCTGGGGCAATAGACCCGGAAACCGCAGCCAAACTTGCTGCAACCTACAACATAAAGGTCTATGCCATTGGCATTGGCAATCCTGATGGTGCACCAATAGCAGTCATTGATTCTTTGGGCAGAAAGGTTTACCTTAGAAATCCTAATGGTAGTCTTTTTCTTACCAAAATGAATGATGAAGGGTTAAAGAAAATAGCCCAAATAACAGATGGAGGTTATTATTTAGCCTCAGATTCAGAAAAATTATCTACCGTCATACACACAATAGATAAACTAAAGAAGACAGGGTATAAGGCAAAGCTGCCCCTTGTTTTTGAGGAAAGGTATATGTTCTTTGCCTTGCCTGCTTTTCTTTTTCTTTTAGCCGAGTTTTTTATTGTCAGGTTCTATTTGAGGGCTTTACCATGATATTTTCAAACCCTATATATTTGTTATGGATATTGGTTCTTGCGGGAATAGCAATTTATGACTGTTTTACCGGCGGGAAAAGGCTGTTTGCTTCCTTGTTTGACAAAGAATTGTCTGCTTGTATGCTGCGAAACTGGGAGATCCGGAAATTTTATATCAAAAAAGGGCTTTTTTATAGCGGGCTTTTTTTCCTCATCATAGCCATGTCACAACCACAGTGGGGAAAGAAGGAAAAGATTCTGTCAAATACAGGCATTGATATTGCCTTATGCTTTGATGTTAGCAAGAGTATGCTGGCAAAGGACTTAAAACCAAACCGACTTTCTAATGTCAGGGCATCGCTTAATCTACTCGTTGACCAACTTGTCGGCAATCGACTTGCTCTGGTTGCATTTGCAGGTACAAGTTTTGTTGAATGCCCATTGACATCTGACATAAATGCCGTTAAACTGTTTCTTGATTCAATAAATTGCGACCTTATTCAAGCTCCGGGGACAGATATTGGCGGAGCTATTGACACCTCTGCACAGGCATTGGGTAAATCCAGAAATAGCAAGGCAATCATCCTGATAACCGATGGGGAAGACCTCTATGGAAAGGCAAGGGCTGCGGCAAAGGAGGCAAAGAATAAAGGGATTAGGATCTACCCAATCGGCATAGGAACAAATATGGGTGAGCCTGTTCCTGAGATTGATGGAAACGGCAATGAGATTGGGGTTAAACGGGATGAAAAGGGTGAAATAGTCATCAGCCGACTTGATTCTGTATTGCTCAACTGGATTGCAAAAGAGACAGGTGGAAAGGCATTTTTTGTGGGGGATAAGGGCTCAACCCTACCCGAATTAATGATGGCAATTGCTTTGCTTCCAAAGCAGGGGATAAAAAACTCAATTACTACCAGATACAACGACCAGTTTCAGATATTTTTATTCCTGAGCATTGTTTGCTTTGCAGTGGAGTTTGTTTTGTCAACGAGGAGGAAAGGGAATGCTTGATTGTAATCGATTATTGTGTAGGTTGTTTACAGTATTAGTAGTATTATTCTTAGTAAATATATCCTTTGCCCTGCCCTTTGAAAACGACATAACAAAGGGCAACCGTTTTTATCACAAGAAAATGTTTGACCGTGCAGGGGAGATTTATTCAAAAGCTATGAAAAAAAAGAAAAGTGATATTGCGACATTTAACCTCGGGAATTCTTATTATAAACAGGGAAAATTCGCTGAGGCTGAAAGAATATTTGCGACGATACCACAGAAGGAGAAGGCATGTTATAATCAGGGTAACTCCTGTTTCAGACAGGAGAATTATCAAAATGCGATTGATGCGTACACAAGAGCCTTGAAGATAGACCCAAATAACCGTGATGCAGCCTATAACCTGAAATTAGCAAAAAAAATGTTGAAAATGAAAAAGCAACAAAAACCAAAGCAGGACAAGCAAAATCAGCAGAAAAAACAGCCACAGAAGGATAAAGAAAAGAATCAGGCTAAGGGTCTGAGCAAGGAAGATGCTGAGCGAATACTACAGGGGATTAGTTCAGATGAAAAGCATAAGGGAAGAGAGGTTAAGAGAAAGGATGCTGGAGGATGGCGTGATTGGTGAAGAGTTGATGTTCAAGTTTTTTGGTAACTACTCACCACAAAGGCACGAAGACACAAAAAGTTGATAAGTTGAATAGTTGATGGGTTGATAAGTGGATGAATTGATAGGAAATGTTTATGAATTATGAATCTGTGTTCCTTTAACCTATAAACTCATCAACCT
>MNYI01000202.1 GCA_001873945.1 Candidatus Desantisbacteria bacterium CG2_30_40_21 | reverse complement strand
TTATTTTATTTTATAATTAAGGAGTCGTAACTACTCACCACAAAGGCACGAAAACACAAAAAGTTGATAAGTTGAATAGTTGATGGGTTGATAAGTGGATGAATTGATAGGAAATGTTTATGAATTATGAATCTGTGTTCCTTTAACCTATAAACTCATCAACCTATCAACCTATCAACTTATGTGTTCTCCGTGGTGAATTGCTTTACCTGAGTAGTTACGATAATTCTTGCCATAATGAGAATTGCTGCTGCGTACCAATAATTATCTTGACATCCTGCCTGAATTGTTGTATTATAATCATGAGGTAAATCATGAAAAAATTGGTTTTTATTTTCCTCCTGTTATTTATTGTTCTATCCGCAACTGCATCCATTATTGCCTATCAAAAAGGCTTTCCAACCAAATGGGCAAAGGAAAGGATAATTGCACTCATGGAACAAGGGATGAATATCCATGTTCAGATTGATGATATCGCCTTTGGCTTTCCTAATAGATTAATTATTAACGGATTGAGAATAAATCGGCAGGTTCCCGTAAGGGCAATCCTGCCAGAGGTGCTACCTTCTCGCAATTGCCTTCCATTGATTAAAGTAAAGCAACTAATTATCAAGTGTCGTCTCAGGGATATCATCCTCAGGAAACACCCATCTTCATATGGGATAGATAGGGTAATTATGAATTCACCAGAGCTTTATCTTTTCCGTTCCAGGGACGGAGTATGGAATATTGAGAACATTGGAAAGCCATACAAGCCTTCTTCGCATAGCCCCCCTGAATTCTTCTTGTTTACCAAAAATGGTAGAATAATCCTTCAGGATGACATGCAAGGCACCTCCACTGTTTTGTCCAAAATAATGGTAAATTATTCATTCGGTAAATTCAAGGCTAAGGCATTGGCTGGCGGTATTGAGCCAGAATCATTGACCCCTTTGCATTGTTTTGGGACCATCCATGCTGTATCCCCGATTAATATGAGCTGGGGTATAGAAATAAAAAAGGCTAACCTCTCCAGATACGCCTCATACCTTAACCTCCCATTTGGTCAGGTGTTAGATGGAGATATTCAAGCAAGCCTCAAGGGAAGGGCTGCCTGCTTTGGAACAGAAACTGGCAGGGGGCAGTCAGCAGTCAGTGGTCAGCAGTCAGCGGTCAGGAAAACAGAAACCGCCGGAGGTGCTGCCTCTGCCAGCGGGAATATCTCAAAGATGTGGACAAAGATTGGTGAATATACCATTTATGGAATATCTGGACAGGTAGGTGTTCAGGATGGGAGGTTTCTGCTCAAAAATGCAAGGCTTCCCTTTAATCAGATAAATGGTACCTTCAGGTTAACCTCAGATAGTAAAACTGTAGGGGCTGGTTCTAAACCAGCCCAAATACCAGAGAATGTATTGCCTGTAACCACCCTGAAGGCATGTCCCCTAAGGGCTGTTATGTGTGATGCTGAGGTGAAGGCTACGGTTGTCGTGCCGGATATAAATAATCCCGAAACACTCATCCAATTTTCCACCTCAAGGTGTGATGCTGCAAATTTAAGGTATCTGACAAATATCAGTAGCTTACGAGATTATTTCTCAAGGCTTAAATTTAGAACAAGCTTGCAATTCAATGGCAAGATAGTCCCATCCCCTTTTACAATTTCAGGCAGGCTAAAAACAAATAATTTTATTGGTAAAGAGAAATTTCCGGCAGAAGCAGGTTTTATCTTCAGGGATGATGTTTTTGATTCTGTGGATATAAACATTGATGGAAAAACTAAGCTGAATGGCAAAGTTTCTTTTTTGCCAGAACGCCCCTCTGATTTTGTCGTTACATGTTGTCAATCAAGGGCTTTTCCCCTGCTTGGATTATTCGGGGTCAAGGCAATGTCAGAGATTGAAAAGGGAAATATCTCCGGAAAACTAAGGATGAGAGGCAACAATTATGAGGGTAATCTTACCCTTGATACGCATGGGCTTTTCCAGAAGGCAGTGTTAAACATCAAACCGCAGGGGATTGAGGCAATCATTACTCAATCTGAGGGTGGCAAGATTGTTGCCAATTGCCAATTGTCTCCATCCTTAAAAATTGACGCATCTGTCCATGATTTTATTTACAATCAATCTAAATATTCCCTTGATGCTGCCTTAAACACAGACAGAAAGATAATGCTTTCCAATGTTATTATCAATCAAACAGACTACCCGCCGTGGCATGGGGGGGTAAACTATGATAATCATACCTTAAAGATTAATTCTGCTTTGCCACAACCCCTTTTGATAAATGGGGTTATTGATAAAACTGGTCAGATAGATATGGATATTGCCTTTGAGAGGCTAAGATTAAACATCATTCACCCTGCTGTAAATGGCAATGCAGATGGCAAGATACAGCTAAGGGGTAATATCTATAAACGGCTGTCTCTATCAGGGGAAGGGATACAAATCCGTGATAGCCTGCTTTCCAGCAACACTGCAACTGCTAATCTCTCTCTAATAAAAAGAGAGAACATGCTCAGTATTCCGTATCTTTCATTTGCTCAGGATAATAGTAGCGTTTATATCTCCGGGCTTATAAACACCTCAAATGGGGCACTAAAATCTGCAAGCCTGAATGCCCAAATAAATAATCTACTTTTAGGAAATGTCCGGGCAACAACCACGGTTAAATATAATGGTCAAGCAGTTAAGGGGGCATTCAAGGGATCGCTTGTTTGTACCTCCGGGAATATAAACAATATAAATATATCCTCTGGCAGGATAGAGATAAAGCAGACAAAAAATGGCAATATCTTCTCTGGCAATATTCACACAAAGGATACAGGCGTGCTTGCCTGCTCCGGGCAATGGGATACCAATTCTATTATTGGTGAATTCACACTTAACAATATGAATTTGGCTAAGCTGCCATTTGATTACTTCAACCAGTGGCAAGGCAATGCCTTTATTCAGGGAAAGATTGAGGGGCAAATAAAAAATCCACGAATCTCAGCTAATTTTACATCATCTGGGTTAAAAATAGGTAGCAAGGAGGTAAAAACCCTTAGTGGCAACCTTTATTATGCCTCCCATCGTTTGTCCGTAGATGCCAACTTTGATGATGAATTGTTCTTTTTTGGGATGCTTGATGAAGAGATTAAAGCCAGAGTGAGAATAGAAAAGGGCAGATTGTCTCTCTTAAGCAGGGTATTGGGATTGCCTCCAGTGAGGCTTGACGGATTGATAAATGGTGAATTGAGCCTTACTGGAAAAAGGGATAACCCATTAATTGAAGGAGATGTAACTGTAGAGGGGTTTGAAAGCTATGGAGTGTTTGCGGATATTATTAAGGTTAAGGTCAACATTAAGGATAAGGTGTTTTCAACAACACAATTGTATGCCCAACAAGGCAAGGATAATCAAATAGTCATTGAGAAATGTATGATTGACCTTGTCCCTGATGGACGAATTAGCTTTGAAGCAAGGGCAAACTCATTTCAAGTAGCAAATATAACCCTTTCAGGCATAGTATCATGCAACGGAAGTATTACTGTAGGCAAGAGTGCTTCTGTAATGATTAATACCGGAAATATTGTGATTAATGACTCCTATGACCTGAAAAATCTTGCCTTTGGTGTCAGGTTTTTGACTGATAAATCACTTGAATTTATCAATTCCTCAGCAGAAAACAGTATCATGGGCAGGGTAAGGATGGATTCTAAGGATAAGGTAATTATTGATAACTTTAGCCTGTTTCGTCAGGGGAGAAAGATATTATCCATTGATGGCTGGACAAACCTTGCTGCAAAAGATATGGATGTAGGAATAGTCATGGATAAGGCTGATTTGACATTGCTTTCCCTGTATGTCCCCACAATCAAAAAAGCAGAGGGCATTGTTAATGGTGGATTGCATTTTGGCGGGCAGATGAATGATCCGGTAATAAACGGCTCTCTGAAATTTTCCGGGGCACTTAATACCTACCCCTTTGCTGCAAGGGTCAGGGAACTAAATGGTACGATTCATGTCGTGAATAACTCTATTATTCTGCAAAATCTTAGTGCAAGTATCGGCAAGGGCAGGCTAATTGCTGCCAGTAAGGGAGCATTTACACTGGCTGATATGAATATCTCTATTCGGACTGAAGACTCGCCAATCCCTATCCTTATCCCTGATTTTATTGAAAGCCATGGACGATATGGTGGTATTGAGCTGGATATGAATATAAGCGGTGCTGTCTCATCCCCCCTTACCACAGGACAGATTTATTTTATCAATACAGATTTCACCTACCCACCAAAGAAAACAAAGGACACACCCATTGGTTTCTTCGATAAAATGAGATGGGATATAGTGATTACTGGTAAGGATAATATTCGTTACTACAATGATTTCGTCAGTATCTACCTGAAAAAGAATGCGTGTCTCAGGGTTGTAAAGGATGATGAGCAATTAAACATTACTGGCAAGGTATTTGCCAGAGGGGGTGGGATAATTGATTATCTTGGCACAGAGTTTATTCTGAAGGATGGCTTATTGGAGTTTAGAGAGGGTGAACCCGTACCATATCTTTCTGCCTGTGCATGGGCAAGGCTGGATAAGAGAAAGATAATCCTCTCTCATCATGGATACTTGTCTGTCGGTGAATTGGTTTTAAGTGCTACAGGCTATCCACCCTTAAGTCAGGAGGAAATAATTAAGTTATTAATTAATCGTAGCAGTAATTATAGCACATTAAGCGGAAGTGATTTGCATATGCTTTTTGATGTTGCTGGCGGACAAATACTTGGCAAGGGGATAACAGATGCCCTCCTTGTGCCTATTGAGCGAAGGATTAGCCGTCTGTTACGAATTAACCTCTCGGTAAAGACACCGGTAGTAGAAGAAATGTTAAGACAGGCAATTTTTGCAGAAGGTACCTCTACCCTATTGCCTGTTTTTGCCAACACAACCATTAAGATAGGCAAATTCATTAGTGAGAATCTATACATCAGCTACAAGGGTGTCCTAAACCCCTATGTAGAAGAGGGCGATGATGCTGTTAATTCCCGCAAAATGAGGCTTGCTAATGAAATAGGATTGGAATATTATATGTCTGGTAATACTACCATTAAATATAAATTTATCCCCAGATACAATCAGTTAAGGGATGAATATGAGGTGAGTATGGAAAGGGGATTCAGGTTTTAGTGGTGGCACATGCCATAAAGTTGGGGATTTAATGTTGGGTCATTATACATCTTAAATTGACGATAAATTTTAAGCCTTCTTTTTCCACTAAAAATTTCCTCAAGTAATATTTTAAGACAATTCCCCAGATCCTCTAATTGCTCCTGAAGTATATTGAGTTTATTCTGACATTTTTCGATATGATCACTAGGAGCATTATCTCTTTTTGTCTCTTCATTCATATGGTATATTTTCAAGAGCAATATGGACATTTTATCAATAATACTACCCGGTGTTTCAGAATTTATTGGCAAGGAATTATCAGTATTAATGCCTTGTAAAGCCAATAATAAATGTTCATCAATCTTCTCTATAGTATCATTTCTTGCCTGATTTAATCTATCAATTTTTCGTTTGGTCTCAGCAATTACGGCATCATTTACATCTGTTCTGCGAGCTATATCCTCTTGATGCCATAAATAATAATTGTGGATCTGCAAGGCACAGATCAATTGATAGGAAAAATGGGAAAAATGGGGACAGCGCCCTATTTTTAGAAGAAAAAATAGGGCGCTGTCCCCATTTTTCCCATTTTTCCTATCAATTGATCTGTGCCTTGCAGATCCACAATTATTATTTATGGCATCAAGAGGATATAGCTCGCAGAACAGATGTAAATGATGCCGTAATTGCTGAGACCAAACGAAAAATTGATAGATTAAATCAGGCAAGAAATGATACTATAGAGAAGATTGATGAACATTTATTATTGGCTTTACAAGGCATTAATACTGATAATTCCTTGCCAATAAATTCTGAAACACCGGGTAGTATTATTGATAAAATGTCCATATTGCTCTTGAAAATATACCATATGAATGAAGAGACAAAAAGAGATAATGCTCCTAGTGATCATATCGAAAAATGTCAGAATAAACTCAATATACTTCAGGAGCAATTAGAGGATCTGGGGAATTGTCTTAAAATATTACTTGAGGAAATTTTTAGTGGAAAAAGAAGGCTTAAAATTTATCGTCAATTTAAGATGTATAATGACCCAACATTAAATCCCCAACTTTATGGCATGTGCCACCACTAAAACCTGAATCCCCTTTCCATACTCACCTCATATTCATCCCTTAACTGATTGTATCTGGGGATAAATTTATATTTAATGGTAGTATTACCAGACATATAATATTCCAATCCTATTTCATTAGCAAGCCTCATTTTGCGGGAATTAACAGCATCATCGCCCTCTTCTACATAGGGGTTTAGGACACCCTTGTAGCTGATGTATAGATTCTCACTAATGAATTTGCCTATCTTAATGGTTGTGTTGGCAAAAACAGGCAATAGGGTAGAGGTACCTTCTGCAAAAATTGCCTGTCTTAACATTTCTTCTACTACCGGTGTCTTTACCGAGAGGTTAATTCGTAACAGACGGCTAATCCTTCGCTCAATAGGCACAAGGAGGGCATCTGTTATCCCCTTGCCAAGTATTTGTCCGCCAGCAACATCAAAAAGCATATGCAAATCACTTCCGCTTAATGTGCTATAATTACTGCTACGATTAATTAATAACTTAATTATTTCCTCCTGACTT
>MNYI01000120.1 GCA_001873945.1 Candidatus Desantisbacteria bacterium CG2_30_40_21 | reverse complement strand
CGGGAATGACAGATCACAGAGGGCATGGACTTCTTGTCTATTCTGGCTTAGCCTGTCCCTGCCTGTCAAGAATCGACAGGATCCTTCTTCTCCTTGTCATTCTGGCTTGTCCAGAATCCTTCTTTCCTTAAATCGCAAAAAAACGCGAAAAATTCTGATCCACAAATTCCTTCTGATTATTAATTTTCGCTGTTTTTCGCGTATTTCGTAGTTTTTTCCGTCCAATATAGCTACAAATAGTTACCGTATACCCTTGTGTCTCCGTGGTAAATTCCTTTACCTGAGTAGTTACATTAGCCCATTGATTCCTTGACCCTTGTCAGCGGGATAACATATCCTTCAGCAGGAAAAGCCCTGCAACCACAATTGCCAACCTCATTGTTTTTCCATATGGTGTCTAATATCCTTCCCCAATGTCATAAAGACAACATCCTCACAGATATTTGTGGCATGATCAGCAATGCGTTCAATGTTTTGGCTGATAAGGATAAGGCATAATGCCCGATGAATAGCTGTTGCATCAGACAACATGTATGTTAGAAGCTCACGAAAGATCTGGTAATTCAAGTTATCGACATCATCATCCCTTTTAAGTACTGAACGGGCTAACCCTACATCCTCATTAACAAATGCTGTGATACTATCAATGACCATTTCCTTTGTTATGTCAACCATGCGTGGAATATCTATCAGCGGCTTTAATGGGGGATGCTCAAGATATATGGCTGTATTTTCCGAGATATTAACAGATTGATCACCGATTCGTTCCAACTCACTATTTATCTTCATTGCTGCTGTAATAAGCCTCAGGTCAGCAGCTATTGGTTGTCGTAGGGCAAGTAGTCTTATACACAACTCATCTACCTCAATATGCAGTTTGTTTATCTCTTGTTCACATTCAAAAACCTGCTTGGCTAATTCCTTATCCCTCTCAACTAATCCACGAAGGCTGATATCTATCATCTTCTCCCCTATCTGGCTCATGTAGATTAATTTGTCTCTTAATTCCTTTAGCTCAATATCAAATACTCTTTCCATTTTTCTCCTCCTTGTTTAATATAATGCAGAATTCAGAATGCGGAAGTATAACACAATATCCAACAACCCTTTACTTCCGCATTCTTACTTTCGCATTATCTTCATCCAAACCTTCCTGTAATATAATCCTCTGTCCGCTTATCCTGCGGACTGGTAAAGATTTTAGATGTCTCGTTAACCTCAACAAGCTCACCCATTAACATATAGCCTGAATAATTTGAAACCCTGGCTGCCTGCTGCATATTATGGGTTACAATAATAATGGTGTAGTCTTTTTTCAGCTCAACCAATAATTCCTCAATACGCAGGGTAGTAATAGGGTCAAGGGCAGAGCATGGTTCATCAAGGAGGATAATCTCTGAGCCAAGAGCCAATACCCGGGCAATGCAAAGCCGTTGCTGATACTCCAGGGAAAGGCTTAAGGCAGATTTTTTCATTTTTTCCTTTAATTCATCCCAGAGCCATGTTGCTCTCAGGCTTTTTTCAACGATTTCGTCTAATTCTGCCTTTTTTTTAATGCCATGCACCCTTGGACCATAGGTAATATTATCATAAACCGATAAAGGAAAACAATTTGGGCGTTGAAAGACCATACCTGCCTTTTTTCGCAATTGGAGTATATCAGTTTTTGGATGATAGATATCTTTTTGGTCAATCAATATCTTGCCTTCTATTCTGGTGCCGTCAATCAGCTCATTTATCCGATTAATGGTTCGCAGCATGGTTGATTTGCCACACCCGGATGGACCTATCAAGGCTGTAATGGTTTTTGCTCCAATCTGCATGTTTATATTTCTTAATGCGTGGAAATCACCATAATAAACTGAGAGATTAACCAATTCTATTTTATATTCCATATCATCCAAACCTTCCTTAAAAGTGAAAAGTGAAGGTAAAAATCATATAAAAGTGAAAAACTAATTTTTCACTTTTCACTTTTTTCATTCTTTACTTATTTTTCACTTTTCGTTTTTCACTTTTCACTTTCTTCATCCAAACCTTCCTGTAATATAATCCTCTGTCCTTTTATCATTTGGCACAGTAAATATATGCTCAGACGAGCCATATTCTATCATATCACCCATTAGAAAAAAGGCAACATTATCCCCAACCCTTGCTGCTTGTTTGGTATTATTTGTTACCAGAACAATGGTATATTGCTTTTTTAATTCATACAATGCCTCTTCTATCTTTGAGGTAGATAAGGGGTCAAGCCCGGAGCATGGTTCATCAAGCAGGATAACCTCTGGTTCTAAGGCTAAACTTCTGGCAATGCAAAGCCTCTGTTGTTGTCCGCCAGAAAGCTTGGTGCCAGAGGTATGCAGCCTGTCCTTAACCTCATCCCATAAAAAGGCAGACTTCAATGTTTTTTCTACCAATTCCTCAAGCCTGTCCTTGGAGGTAACACCATTTAGCCTGGGTCCGTAAACTATATTTTCAAAGATACTCCTTGGCAGGGGCACAGGCAAAGCAAAAACCATGCCTACCTTTCGCCTGAGCCAAGGAAGGGAAATACCTTTCTTATAAATATCCATTCCATCAAGCAGTATCTCACCTGATATCTTGACCGCGGAAGTAATATCATTCAGTCTGTTTAATGTGCGTAAGAATGATGTCTTGCCTGAATTTGCCGGCCCAATAATCGATAGTATTTCATTTGCCTTGATATTGAGATTGATAGATTTCAAGACATGATGCGTATCGAAATACAGATTAAGGTCTTTAATAATAATCTTATCTTCCAATGTTAACCTCGTTTAGGAAAAGTTGACAGGTAGGAATGCCTGTCCTGCCTTACGAATATTTAGCCATCAACCGATGCATCAGCCAATAGGCAAATGCGTTAATTAACAAGATAGTAATAATGAGAATAGTTGCTGTGCCATAGGCATTCTCCATAGAAATACCTTCACGGGCTAAGATGTAAAAATGAACAGACATGGTTCTGCAAGAATCAAACAAGGATGTTGGAATTCGCAATACCGAACCAGCGGTAAAAATAACTATAGCTGTTTCTTCAATACTTCTGGCTACACCAAGGATTATCCCGGTAACAATACCCGGCAGGGCACTGGGAAGCACAACCTTAACAATGGTCTGCCATTTTGTTCCACCAAGGGATAGGCTTACCTCACGATAATAATCAGGCACAGATTTAATAGCCTCCTCAGATGTCCGAATAATTGTTGGTAGAATCATAAATGCTATGGTCAGCCCTCCGGAAAGAATAGACCATCCAAGTCCAAGATAAACAACAAAAAGCACAAAGCCAAACAAGCCAAAGATAATAGAGGGTATTCCAGCCAAACAGTCTGTGCCGAATCTAATTATCGATGTTAGTTTGCTTTCTCTTGTATACTCACTGAGATAGATAGATGTTCCTACCCCAAGAGGGGTGGCAATAATGATAGCCACTAATGACAGAACAATAGTCCCGACAATGCAAGGGAATATCCCACCTGCCCGGCCAAAGTCCTTGGGTGAGCTGAGAAGAAATTCCATATCAACAACTGCCAGTCCATTTTTGAGAATATAGAAGATAATGAAAAAAAGGATGAATACTGTAATGGCTGTGCCTACAAATAATATTTTTTTCATCACTTGTTCCCAGAAGATTGGTTTAAGCATTATTTCTCTACCCCTCCTCTGGCAATCGTGTGGGCAATAATATTCAGGATAATGATAGTAATAAATAAAACAATACCAGTGGCAAATAATGCCTGACGATGATCGCCTGTAGCATAATTCATCTCTAAGGCAATATTGGCAGTAAGTGTCCGTACCGGATCAAGGAGTGATTTTGGAATTATTACAGAATTACCAGCGATCATGATCACAGCCATTGTTTCCCCTACAGCCCTGCCAATACCCAGTATAATCCCTGACAAGATACCTGTTTTGGCAGCAGGAAGAATAACCATCCTTATTGTCTGCCAACGGGTTGCACCAAGAGACAATGAACCTTCTCGATAAGAATGTGGCACAGCTTGAAGGGAATCAATGGCAATACTGGTAATCGTTGGCAGGATCATTATTCCTAAGATAACGGATGCTGTTAAAATAGAGGGTCCTGCACCACCTAAGTAGTTGCGAATCAGGGGGAACAGGATAACCATACCCATGAATCCATAAACTACAGACGGTATACCGGCTAATAATTCAATTATTGGTTTAAGGGTACCCCTGACCTTAGGGGTTGAGAATTCACTAAGATAGATGGCACAGGAAAGGCTTAAGGGAAGGCTGACCAAAATGGCACCAGCTGTTATCCATGCTGTTCCAATAATCATAGCCAATATTCCAAATTGTCCCTGTTGTGGTGACCAATGAGTGCTGCAGATAAACCCCTTTATCCCTACCCTTAAGATAATGGGTAGCCCTTCTTTCAGGATAAACAGGGCAATAAGTAAAAGAATAACAATGGTGGAAAGGGCTATAATTAATAATCCAAACTGGATCAGGTTTTCTCTGGATTTCATCCGTAAATGCTCCTGGTTGTTGGCGGTATAGGTATCATTCCTATGGGAAAGATACCCCCTTGCGTCATTCCTGCCCCCGTTCCCCACTTTCGCGAGGACAAGCTCCACGAGGGTAAACTCCGGCAGGAATCCAGACATTGCCTATGGGATCTATTTGGTAGAAGATACCCCTATCATGGAATACTATTCCCTACTTCACTACCGTCAGCAAGCCATTATCTGCTATTATTTTCTGTCCCTGCGGAGAAAGAATGAAGTTAATAAATTCCTTGACACTTTCCTTTGGTTCTCCTTTGGTTAACAAGAATATTGGACGGACAACATTATATTTACCCTTCCTGATATTTCGAGGAGAAGGATTTACCCCATCTATCTTTAATGCTTTTACCTCGGGTGACAAGACACCATGGGTGATGTAGCCGATTGCAGTTGAATCAGTTTCGACCATAAGCCTTACTGCCCCGGTTGAATTTTGAATAAGGGCATTTGGAGCAAGATGGGTATCTTTTAATAATAGATCCCTGAAGGAATCGCGAGTTCCAGAACCTTCCTCCCGTGAGACAAGGGTAATTTTTTTATTCTCTCCGCCTACCTGTCCCCAGTTATTCAATTTACCGCTAAATATACCTTGAATTTGTTGTAATGATAATCCATCTATTTTATTGGTAGAATGGACAATAACAACAATAGCGTCCTTTGCCACTACAATGGATTTTAATCCTTCCGCCTCTTTTGGCAAGGTAACTACATCAGCCATACCAATCTGTGCCACACCAGTCTGGGCAGCTTGAATCCCCACGGCTGAGCCACCACCCTGAACATTGATGCGTATTTCCGGATGACTAACCATAAACTCTTCAGCCAATTTTTCTGCAAAGGGCTGAAAAGCAGTTGACCCGGCAATATTTATCGTTTCAACATTGCTTTTGGCACAACCAAAGATTATCGTAGAGAGTAACATACCAACTACTAATTTGAACATAACACACCTTCCTTTTGATTGTAACTGAACTCAACCCCATGAATGGGGTTACTACGAACACTATTACAAAGTAGTATACTACAACCATCACATATTTGTCAAGATAATTCTTGACAGATATCCCCCAAATATTAGAGAGCGTTGCATAAGCTATATGCCTATTAAAACAAGGAGTTACAACAAAAATAGCGATAAAATTACACAAAAACCCCAACTTGACAAATGTCATAA
>MNYI01000048.1 GCA_001873945.1 Candidatus Desantisbacteria bacterium CG2_30_40_21 | reverse complement strand
GAAACTTACGAATACGCTTAAATCCTTGCATGTTTTCTTCTTTAATAAGATCATTTTTATGTTTTTCGCCAGTTTTTATTGAATTATTAGCCATGATTCAAGTATAGCATAAAATGTTGAAAATGTCTAGAATTTTCTTCTATTTATTTTCAATGGCTTACAATGCTTTGTTTTGCAACACAAGCAAGAATCGTGCCAAATCATTCCGAACAGTATTGGTGCTGTCCCCATTTTCCACTAGTAAGCGTCGTCAAGAGAACAAGCCAAACAGACTGACAGGCTTGAACCAACATCAGGAGGATTTTTCAGATGAAGATTGGCTTAATTATTAATATTAAAAGACCCGATGTCTTCAGGGTAGCCAGAGAGGTTATTTCATTCCTGACAAAAAATGGGGAGCATCGTTTAGTCATGGATATGGAAGCAGCTACTGCTATGAGTTATGAAAAATTGGGTGTTGACTCAATAGAAATGCAAAGGGTTGACCTGATTCTTGCCATGGGTGGCGATGGTACATTGCTTCATACAGTACGGATGATTGAGGGGAAAAGCATACCAATTCTGGGCATAAACCTTGGCAGCCTTGGTTTTCTTACAGAGGTTACGGAAGAGGGATTGTATTCTGCCCTGACAAATATCTTGCTTGGACATTATCAGATTGAAAAACGGATGATGTTAAGCATAAAGATAATAAGACAGACAGCTACTCTGACTACATTCAAGGCATTAAATGAGGCAGTTGTTGCTGAAAGCGAAATAGCACGAATGGTTAATCTTAAAGTTTTTATTGATGCTGAATATTTAACTACATATCGTGCTGATGGACTTATTATCTCAACCCCAACCGGTTCAACGGGTTATTCCTTAGCTGCCGGCGGTACTATTGTTGTGCCACGGATGAAAGTATTGATGCTTACCCCTGTCTGTCCCCATACCCTGACAGCCAGACCAATGATTATTCCTGAAAACTCTAAAATAATCATTGAAATAATCTCATCAGGTCAATCTATATTAACTATTGATGGACAACAAACATATTCGCTGGAATTTGCTGACAAAATTGAAATAGAAAGGGCAGAAGAAGAGATATGCCTTATCAAACCCCAGCAATGTGGATTTTATGAAGTGCTGAGAAATAAGCTGAAATGGGGTGGAGGGATTATGAATTAACAAGGGACAATCGGGGTCAGACAATTGAGCAATTCCTCTTAAGAGGAAACAGGGGCGTAAGCCTCCTGCTCTACCCGCTACAATAATGTCACCCCCTGATGGCTATACTCAATTTATGCCTCACTTGAGTATACATACAGTAGTATGCTCGCTTCTCGCGCCTTGCTATCCAAGCGTCTTAATTGACTCTTGGTGTACAACTTATTTTTTTCTTGACTCCTAAGCATTCATCATGACCCAACATTTATAGCCATTAAAAATTCCTTGTTTCCCTTAGTTGTCTTCATCTTATCCAGAATCAATTCCATGCTTTCTATTGGGCTCATATTACTGAGAACCTTTCGTAATACCCATACCTTGGCCAGGGTTTCCTCATTCAACAAAAGCTCTTCCTTCCTTGTCCCGGACTTAAGGATATTAATAGCGGGAAACAGTCTTTTATCTACCAGCGATCTGTCAAGCAGAACCTCCATATTACCTGTCCCCTTGAATTCCTCGAATATAACCTCATCCATACGGCTGCCGGTATCAACAAGAGCAGTAGCAATAATGGTTAAGCTGCCACCCTCTTCTATATTTCTTGCTGCTCCAAAAAATCTCTTGGGACGATGCAAGGCATTTGAATCTACCCCGCCGGAAAGCACCTTCCCGGATGTAGGACAGACTTGATTATGTGCTCGGGCAAGACGGGTAATACTATCTAAAAGGATAACCACATCATGTTTATGCTCTACAAGCCTTTTCGCCTTTTCAATCACCATATCTGCTACCTGAACATGTCGTTGAGGTAGTTCATCAAAGGTTGAACTAATCACCTCAGCGTTTACAGACCGTGCCATATCAGTAACCTCTTCAGGTCGCTCATCAATGAGAAGAATAATCAGTTTAATCTCTGGATGATTTGTAGTAATACTATTGGCTAATTTTTGAAGCAACACGGTTTTTCCTGTTCTGGGTGGTGCTACAATCAATCCCCTTTGTCCCTTGCCAATTGGGGTAAGCATATCCATAACCCGCATGGACATCTCCTTTGGCTCTCTTTCTAAGTTTATCTTTTCCAGAGGATAAAGTGGGGTCAGATTATCAAACAGTATCCTTTGAGAAGCAATGATAGGCTCATCATAATTTACAGCCTCAACCCTGAGCAAGGCAAAAAATTTCTCACTTTCCTTTGGGGAACGAATCTGACCAGAAACAGTATCCCCGGTATGAAGGCTGAATTTTCTAATCTGTGATGGGGAAACATAGATATCATCTGCACTTGGAAGGTAGTTATAGCTTGGAGACCGCAGAAAGCCATAGCCATCAAGCAATACCTCTAAAACCCCTTGTCCAAAAAGTTGTCCCTGTGCCTCAGCTTGAGCCTGCAGGATAGCAAAGATAAGTTCCTGCTTTTTCATCCCACTTGCCCCTTCAATCTTCACCTCATGGGCAAGCTCAATCAATTCTGAAATAGTCTTATCTTGAAGTTCTTTAACATCTAATCTTTCATATCCATCTATCATCTTTTTTTCATCTCCTATTTTAATATTGCTGTCCATCTCCTGGCAGCTATGTTTAATATACTCAAGCTTGCGTTGATTATCCACACATGCTCTATCATCTACTCGCCCTGATAAGATACACAACCCCATTTCCGCCATGGTTCATAGGCATGGCATCACAGATAAAATCCTCTCCATCTATGACCATTAGCTGTCCAATCACAGGAGTCCCCTGCATCAAAGGAATGCCTGCAAGCACATCTGTAATGAGTTTGCCGTGTATCTTTTTGCCCCGACCAATAATAATTATATCTGAAAACGCTGGATTGGTGTATTCAATGTAACCCTTTTCATCTGTAATAATTACAGT
The DNA here is from genome assembly GCA_001873945.1 of Candidatus Desantisbacteria bacterium CG2_30_40_21. GTDB lineage: Bacteria > UBA9089 > CG2-30-40-21 > CG2-30-40-21 > CG2-30-40-21 > CG2-30-40-21. Next base: position 2,927 of record MNYI01000048.1, on the reverse strand, counting down.
ATAAGAAAATCCATCAAACAATCTCTTCCATTCCAATTCACGCATCAAAGGATGGTCTTCCCATAGGCAAATAAGATCCGATTTACTTAAGGTTGCTACTAACCTTCCTTGTTGATCCAAAGCAGGAATTGTCTTTACCTTTTTGAAGTTTTGAAGCAGATTTTGCAACGCATGATAATCCTTTTGGGTATCAACAGGAATTAAATGCTCTGAAATTACTTTTTTCATGGGGACATTTAATTCAGATATGGTACTTGATCTTGCAGTCAAGGTATCCTTCAAAAGAATACCTATTATCTTTTTCTTCTCCATGACAGGAATTGCTCGAATGGGATATCGATAAAAAAAACCTAAGATATCTGATTTAGTGATATTTGATTTAGCTGCACTCTCTTTCTTCCCGCTTTCTCTCACAAGGCTATAACTCCTACAATAAGAAAGAGTTGGGTTAGACCTGATCCCAAATCTTCTGCTAAGGGTAATGGGTATAAAGGCTGATGGCTAAGGCTGATAACTGATGGCTGATAGCTGATGTTTGATACTAATAAGAGTATAGCATAAAAAAATAAGATGTCAAGCACTTTTTTTGCATATCAAACATTTTTTTGTTCCATCTGCTCTCCTCCCCCGAAAATTCTAATTGCATTTAATGATAATTCATGGTATCATTAATGGTAACTATTCAGGTAGGCACAGAGGGCACAGAGTACCAAAGGCACAAAGTAGGAAAAAACTTTTGAAACGATTCTGCTTTGCTTTGCGCCTAAGTAGTTACAGTTACATAACACAAGGGAGAAAGATTATGGATATTTTGCAGGGATTAAACCCTCAACAGAGGGATGCTGTAACACACATCAATGGACCGATTCTGGTCTTAGCTGGTGCTGGGTCAGGCAAAACAAGGGTGATTATTTATCGTATTGCACATCTCTTAAGCCAGGGCATATCACCTAAACACATACTCGCCGTTACCTTTACCAATAAAGCGGCTGCGGAAATGAAAAAAAGGATAGAACAATTTAATGAAACAATGGATATTAATGGCTTATGGATAAATACATTCCATTCTGCCTCCTTAAGAATTTTAAGGGCTCACTATCCTAAAAAAAACTTTACCATTTATGATGAATCAGATAAGTCTACTGTGGTCAAGGCTGTTTTGAAAGAAACAAATTATGATGTAAAACCAAACTCTGTGGGCTCATTTATCAGTCAGTGCAAGAATAAAATGCAGACACCAAGTAACCATAAACCTATCAATTTCTGGGAAGAAAGAATGTTGAATTGCTATAAACTCTATCAGGAACAATTGGAAAAGCATAATGGGCTTGATTTTGATGACATTATTATGAAAACCATCCACTTATTTCAGGAATCACCTCAAGTTTTAAGCCATTATCAAACCAGATTCAATTATCTCATGGTGGATGAATATCAGGATACAAACTATTCTCAGTATCTGTTAATTCGAATGCTGGCTGAAAAGCATCACAATATATGCGTGGTTGGAGATGATGATCAGTCGATTTATGGTTTTCGTGGTGCAGATATCAGCAATATCCTGAATTTTGAAAAAGATTATCCGTCTATCAAAACCGTTCGACTTGAACAAAACTATCGTTCAACCAAACCCATCCTTGATACAGCCAATCGAGTCATTGAATTCAATCGTAATCGCAAGGGCAAGCAACTCTGGACAGAAAAGACAGTAGGTGCAAAGGTAGAATTTCGCTTGCTTCGCAATGAACACGATGAAGCAAATTTTGTAGTAAGGACAATCTCTGAGGCAATGAGCAGAGAAAACAGGAAACTCATCGATTTTGTCGTGCTTTATCGGGTTAATGCCCAATCAAGGGTGTTGGAGGATGCCTTCAGGATGGCTAATATTCCCTACACCATTGTTGGTGGGATGAGCTTTTATAGTCGCAAGGAGATAAAGGATATTCTGTCATATCTGAAGATTATTGTTAATCCTCTGGACGCTGTTGCCTTAAAAAGGATTGTAAATGTGCCCTCAAGAAAGATTGGTGCCAGCCTTGTTGAGAAATTAGAAAAATATGCTACTATCAATAATCTTCATTTGTTTGAGGCAATGGAGAAGGCAGAATTGATTGACACACTGTCTGATACACAAGTAAAGGCTGTGGAAAGATTTATAAAACTAATAAAGAAATTTATGGCTATCAAGGATACGATGTCTATCTCTAAGTTATTAAACATGCTCCTATTAGATTCCGGGTATCTGGAAAGCCTTAAGCAAGAAAAAACAGAGGAAGACAAGGATAGGATAGAAAATATAAAGGAATTAGTAAATGTTGCTGTAGAATTTGAAAGCAAGGAGCAGGGTATTGGGCTGGAGGATTTTCTGGGAAGTATCTCTCTGGTAGCAAATATTGATTTGTGGGATGATAGCTCTTGTGTTACCCTGATGACTCTCCACAATGTTAAAGGGCTGGAGTTTCCTTATGTCTTTTTGACCGGGATGGAAGAAGGATTGTTCCCACACATAAATTCATTGAATAGTGATAATATTGAAGAAGAACGCAGACTCTGTTATGTGGGGATGACCAGAGCAAAGGAAAAGCTGCTTATGACCGCTGCCTCATCCAGAAAACTCTACGGCTATGGTACGGGTATGCCTTCATGTTTTATATTGGAGGCAGGGATAAGGTAGGGGGAGATATGGAGATTAATCGGTAGGACAGGCATTCTTGCCTGTCATCTGCAACAGGACAGGCAGAAATGCCTGTCCTACCGACAATTCTGTTGATAATCGACACCATCTCCTCTATTCCCTTATTCCCCTTTGAACATAAGTTTTGCCATACATAATGAGAATTGCTGATATTGCCTGTTTCTTTCTTGACAAGAGAAGAATTGTATGATAATATTTGTTTATTCCTGAGACATTACAATAATGAGGAGAT
>MNYI01000135.1 GCA_001873945.1 Candidatus Desantisbacteria bacterium CG2_30_40_21 | reverse complement strand
GCCAAAAGCTATAGGAAGACCTCGAAAACAGTAAAAAACGGGCGCTGTCCCCGGTTTTTCTAAAGAAAATCCTCTCTCATTGTCCTCAAAAATAGAGCATCCCTACCATCATAGAATAAAAATAGAGGCTCTCTTGCCCTTTCTATGTCCTCTTATGGGCAATTCTATGGGATAGTGTACGGTTGATTTTGTTATATCGAATATTCAGAGAAGTTTTTCTATAATCGATTGTTGCACTTGCTTGGAGTATGCGTGATTATCCCACCACCAACAACTATATCATCCCTGTAAAAAACTACAGATTGTCCCGGTGTTATTGCTTGTTGAGGCTCATAAAACTCTACACTTACCTGACCATCCTTTAAGGGTGAAACAACAGCTTTGGTCTCTTTATGCAAATACCTGATCCTTGCCATTATCTCTATTTTTTCTGTAAGTTCTGGAATTGCTACCCAGTTCATCTCCTTAGCTGTTAGCCTTCTGCAGTAAAGATCAGCCTTATCCCCAACAATAATAGTATTCTTATTCGGGTCAATGTGCATGACATAAATTGGCTTGTTTGCTGCAATCCTTAGCCCTCGCCTCTGGCCTATGGTGTAAAAGGCAATTCCTTGATGTTTGCCAATAATATTTCCTTCTTTGTCCATGATATTTCCTGGAATAAGCCTGTTTGAAGCCCTTTGTCTGATAAATTCCTGATAGTTGTTTTGAGGAATAAAGCATATTTCCTGAGACTCTGGTTTATCTGCTGTTTTGAGGTCAAGCCTTGTTGCTATTTTTCGCACATCTGTCTTTTGATAATTACCCAGGGGCATGATTGTCGAAGATAGCTGTTCTTGAGTAAGCCGACAGAGAAAGTAGGATTGATCCTTGGTTTGGTCAATCCCTTTTCTAATCACGAATCGTGCATCTCTTTGCTCTATCCTCGCATAATGTCCGGTAGCTAGATACCTTGCCCCTAATTGCCTTGCTTTGTCAAGCAGCAATCCAAATTTTATCATGGAATTACAAGCAACGCATGGATTTGGAGTATATCCCTTCAGATATTCATCCACAAAGGGATTAATTATCCTTTGTGTAAACTCTTGCTTACAATCAACAACGAAATGTTTAATGCCCAGCTTATCTGCCACTGCCCGGGCATCTGCAAAAGCCTGCAAGGAACAGCATGTGTCTGGTTTCTCAATCTGACAACTTAATTCAAGCAGATCCATAGTGATACCTGTAACCTCATAACCTGCTTCTTTCAGTAAATAGGCAGCTACAGATGAGTCAACCCCACCACTCATGGCGACAGCAACCATTTTTGCCACAATTACACCTCATTCGTAACTACTCACCACGGAGACACAGAGGCACAGAGAAGAACATCCACCTCTCCTTTGATAAGGGGGAATTAGGAAAATACAAAACCATCTACTCGTTTGTCTAATTTGTTATCTTGCTTTAGACCATGCCACTTTACTCAGTATTTCTTCTTCGTGTCTCCGTGTCTCTGTGGTAAATTCCCCTCGCTGAGTAGTTACACCTCATTCATACTTCCGCTGCGATATCCTGCAAGATCAAGGGTTACAAAGGCATAGCCAAGCTGCTTGAGCCTGCTTACAATTATATCCTGTTTTTCTATGCAAAGGAGCATCTTCTGCCTATCTACTTCAATTCGGCAAAGGTTTTCATAATGTCTTACCCGAACATTAGAGATTCCCAGTCCTTTAAGGTAATCCTCTGCTGTTTCCACCATTCCTAATGCCTCAATAGTAATTGGACTGCTGTATGGAAATCGTGAGGCAAGACAGGCATTGGATGGCTTATCATGGGTAGTAAGTCCCATATCCTTTGACAACTTGCGTATCTCATCCTTGGTCAAGCCAACATCGATCATGGGTGATTGGACACCAAATTCTCTTGCTGCATCTCTTCCGGGTCGAATATCATTGATATCAGATGCGTTTGAGCCGTCCAGAATATAACTCAACCCTTGTTCTTGAGCCAGATGGCTTAAGTGATTAAACAACTCTTTCTTGCAAAGGTAACATCTATTTCTCGGATTATCAACAAAATCCGGAATCAACAGCTCATTTGACTCAATAAATAGGTGTCGTGCATTTAATTCCATGGCTATTCTTTCTGCTGCTTCAGCCTCTGATGCAGGATACAGTGGGGATTTAGCGGTTACAGCAAGCACCTTGTCTCCCAGAATGTCATGGCTAATTTTAAGCACAAAGGTTGAATCTACCCCGCCAGAGAACGCCACCAGAACACTCCCCATCTCTTTTAATCTCACCTTCATCTGTTCCAATTTTGTGAACATAAAGCTACTCTCCAAACAGCCCTGTACTCAAATATCTTTCCCCTGTATCAGGCAAAATAACAACAATGAGCTTGCCTTTGTTGCCTTTACGCCCTGCAATCTGAAGTGCTGCCTTAACTGCTGCCCCTGAAGAGATACCGCAGAGGATACTCTCTTCACGCATCAGCCTTTTTGCAGTGGCTATGGCATCATCGCCACTTACTGAAATAATCTCATCAATTAATCCAATCTCCAGCACTTTCGGCATAAACCCTGCCCCAATACCCTGAATTTTATGTGTTCCAGGCTTTCCGCCAGTAAGCACAGGTGATTCAGCTGGTTCAACTGCTATTATTTTCACTTCTTGATTTTTTTCCTTCAAAAACTGACCGCAACCAGTAATGGTTCCACCAGTGCCAACCCCAGATACAAGAATATCAATGTTGCCATCTGTATCATTCCATATTTCCTTTGCCGTAGTTTGATAATGAATTTGAGGGTTTGCTGGATTGGAAAATTGTTGGGGAATAAATATATTCGGATTTTCTCCTGCAAGCTCAGCAGCCTTTTCCACTGCTCCCTGCATCCCTTTATTTGCCGGGGTAAAGATAATCTCAGACCCAAATGCAGAAAGCAGTTTCCTTCGTTCCAGACTCATACTCTCCGGCATGGTCAGAATCAAACGATAACCCCTTGTTGCACATACCATGGCTAAGGCAATGCCTGTGTTGCCGCTGGTTGGCTCAACAATAACAGTATTCTTGTTGATTAAGCCAGCCCGCTCGGCTGCCTCAATCATAGCCAGACCAATCCTGTCTTTAACGCTTGAACAAGGATTAAAAAACTCCAGCTTAGCTGCCACAATGGCATCAATCCCTTGTGCTAATTTGTTTAACCTCACCATAGGTGTGTTTCCAATCAGTTTGGTTATATCCTCGGCTATTTTCATTGTCTGCTCCTTTCCTACCGTTCATCATATAGCTATTTCAAATAATCTCCATAAGAATTTGTCACAATCCATAGTCGACTTTCTCAAACTGTTTTTTCCATTTTCGGATAGTATCCTCTACAATCTCCAATTCATGATGAATGGATTCGATCCTCTCTTGAACAGGATCAGGAAGATTACTATGGTCAAGTGGGGCACGAACAACCTTTCCCCCTTCCTGTCGTACAATCCTTCCGGGCACACCAACTACCGTACAATTATCAGGTACAAGCTTTACAACTACACTTCCTGCCCCAATTCGAACATTATCTCCTACAACAATTGGACCAAGCACTGCTGCTCCGGCTCCAATAACAACATTATTTCCAACCGTGGGATGCCTCTTGCCTGTTTCTTTGCCTGTGCCAGCCAGAGAAACGCCCTGATATAGTGTTACGAAATCTCCAACTTCTGTTGTCTCCCCAATAACCACACCCATCCCATGGTCAATGAAGAATCCTTTCCCAATCCTTGCACCAGGATGAATTTCTATGCCAGTAAAAAACCTGCTTATCTGGGAGATAATCCTTGGCAATAAGGGAATCTTCAATCTGGTATGTAAGAAATGAGCAATCCTGTGAAGAATAATCGCATGAAGCCCTGAGTAACACAACAAAACCTCAAGGATATTTCTTGCTGCCGGATCCCTTTCAAATACGGATTTTATATCATCAATAATGGTCATTTTGTCACCTCTTATTCCTTCTTTCTCCCTTCGTGTCTTTCATTTCAATATGTTATCATAAAAATCTCTTGGCCTCAGAATTTGTATATCCCTAAAAGACCCCAGAGATAACAAATGCATATCACCTGAGAGTATATACTTTGAATTTGAAGCAATGGCACATTCAAGAAACATATCATCATCAATATCTAAGCATATACCTTCTATCTTCTCCAGCACCGTATAAAATTTTACTATCAGTTTGATACTACTTATCAGTTCCTCAATAGTTGTATTAATAGCCTTGATTCTGTGTTGAAATTTTTCTCTACCCAACACCTCTTCTAACTCAACTAACATATCAAAACTCATAGCAAGGCTGATTTCCCCCTTTTTTGCCATAACTAATAATTCATGAGGTATGCCTGTCCATAATAAGGCAGAAACAATGACATTGGTATCAAAAACCATTTTGATACGGTTATTTTTTTCTTCTCTTTTCCTGTCGATACTGATGTATTTCATCACTAATCTCCTCTAATGACATTTCTCCTTTTAAGTCAGGGAGTCTTTCTGCAATCTTAGTCACATCTGGAATTTTTACAGGATTAAGAATAATTGTATCACCATAAGTAGCAACAATAAAATCTCCTCCTTGTCTAAATGTTTTGGTTATCTCCCATGGTAACCTAATCATTCCCTCTTGTGTTAAATTAGCAATCTGCACTTAAATTCACCTCCTCGTTAAATATATCGGCAATCTTACCGTCAACACCAATTTCTCCATCTCTTCTCATTTACCTCCTGATTACAGATAATAGCATACGGATGACGCGGATTATTTTATTTAATTCGACAAAATCAGATTAAGCATTCCCCCAACCACCAGCGTAGAAACAATCATAATACCTGCTGCCTTAAGCACACCATTTACACCCAACTCCTTAATCATGATAGAAAAGCTAGCTACACACGGAAAGTACATGATCAGAACAACACTTGATATAACCAATTGCGGAAGGGTAAGCCCCAGCGGTGCAAGCATACCCACAGCCACATCCTTACGCAAAAAACCAATCAATAATGCCCCGGCAACCTCTTTGGGCAAGCCCAGAATACCACAGACAACCGGCTGTGCCAACACTGCTATCAGATCAATTATCCCAAGGGTATACAATATATTAGCTATAAATATTCCTACCATTATCCATGGAACCCCTTCTCTTACAAACCATGTTATCCTCATCCAGACCTTTTTAACCAGACCGGGAAGGTAGGGAAATCGATAAGGTGGTATCTCCAGAAACATCTCTGTTGATTCTCCACTCATCACCTTATTCAGGATAATACCAAGCACAATCCAGACCACAAACAGGCTACCAAATACAATTCCCAACCCTGCTGCCCCATGCTTACCCAGCAGCCCAACAACCATGGCAATCTGTGCCATGCACGGTACAGCAATAGCCGTCAAGGTGGTAACAATAAACCTTTCCCTCTTTGTATCCATCACTCTGGCAGACAGGACAGCCGGCACATTACAGCCAAGCCCGAGCATCATGGGAATAATAGCCATACCGTGCATACCCAGCCGATGCATGATATTATCTGCCAATATAGCCAATCTTGGCAAATACCCCGAATCCTCTAAAAAGGAAAGTATAAGAAAAAAAGCAAAAATATAAGGAAGGACAACACCAAACTCGATAAAAATTCCGGTTGTAAGCAAGCCAAATGATTGATTATAATCTATCTTACCATCAATTAATCTGCCAATCAGGATGTCATGGATAAATCCAGTTCCCTTAAAAAGGCTTGAAACCATTAACATCAATGGTGTCCATAGATTTTCAAATAATGGGGTAAACACATAATTTATCAGCCCTTCGCCAATAAATCTTATTGTCTGGAAGGTATAGAAAAGAACTATCAGGGCAATTAAACTCCCCCTTACCGGAGAGATGGTTGCATCTCTAAGCCGTTCATAGAGTTTATGATGACGATGAGTTATTTTTTCAACGCTTTCAGTAATGAGACCTGCCTCATGTAACCTTTCTCCTTCCTCATACTCATAAGTACTTAAAGATGCTTCCTTTATTGATGAGACAAGCACCTTGAATCCCTCACCGGTTAAGGCACAGACAGGGATACAAGGCACGCCAAGGATTTGTTGGAGCTTTTCTGCATCAATCTGTATTCCGGTATGTTCTGCCTCATCCCAGAGATTAAGGGCAATGATCATGGGGATTTTTTTCTTAATTAATTGCAGGGTAAGGTTCAAGCTTCTTATCAGGTTTGTGGAATTAATTACATTGATGACAATATTGTCAGCATTAAGCATCTCACAGGCTACCTCTTCAGCCTTTGAGACAGGCTCTAAGGTATATACCCCTGGCACATCAATTACCTCAACTGTTTCCACATTTAGGTTCATATACCCTTTTGTAAATTCTACGGTTGTGCCTGGATAATTGGATGAAATAACATGTACACCGGTAAGACGAGAGAAGACTACGCTTTTGCCAACATTTGGATTGCCCATGAGAAGAATATTCATTGATTGTCCTCTATTTATTTTGTTTGTAATAACTTGTAGCAAGTTGTTTCTGTGTAGCAGACCCTAACTACGAACAATTATTTACCCAAACCAACACCTTTTTTGCTATCCCAATGCCAATGGCTATCTGTGTTCTGCCTATTTCTATCACTACAGGTCCCTGCATGATATGTTGACTTACCTTTTTTATCTTTGCACCAACCATAAGCCCAAGCGTGGAAAGTCTTGAAACCATAACATGTCCGCCATGAATCTCAACAATCACCCCATCCCAATCAGACTCCATATCAACGAGAGTAAATATATTGGCGTTTGCTTGATTTTTTTCTTCTCTTGCGAGTTTCGTAGCTTGCGGTTCGTGATTTTTTGTAATGTGAGTTGAATATGCTGGCGGACATTTCCTGACACTATCTAAATTTACATCACCTTTTGTGTCTTGTAAGTTTATGGGTATTTTATCGATATTCTCCACATATCCCCCTTATTTATAAAATGATGATAATTAGTATAATAATAACATAACTACTCACCACAAAGGCATGAAGACACAAAAAGTTGATAAGTTGAATAGTTGATGGGTTGATAAGTGGATGAATTGATAGGAAATGTTTATGAATTATGAATCTGTGTTCCTTTAACCTATAAACTCATCAACCTATCAACCTATCAACTTATGTGTTCTCCGTGGTGAATTACTTTACCTGAGTAGTTACAATTGATATAGTTCAAATCAGGATAAC
>MNYI01000066.1 GCA_001873945.1 Candidatus Desantisbacteria bacterium CG2_30_40_21 | reverse complement strand
AATCTCTTATTTTTACCACGAAGAGCACGAAATACACGAAGATTTTAGAAAACAAACTTTTTTATACCTTTAACTTTATTGGATATTTTGTCAAATTTCACTTCGTGTCCTTCGTATCCTTCGTGGTTTAATCCCTTATTTTTACCACGAAGAGCACGAAATACACGAAGATTTTAGAAAACAAACTTTTTTATACCTTTAACTTTATTGGATATTTCGTCAAATTTCACTTCGTGCCCTTCGTGTTCTTCGTGGTTTAATCTCTTTTAGTCTAACAAGAGGATTATCATGGAATTAACAATAAAATCCCGGATTATGGATTCAATTGAATTGTCCCGGGCAATCCTACGGCTTTCTTATGAGATATTAGAACAGAACAAAGGGACGCAGGACATATGTATTATTGGGATACGGAGTCGTGGTGTCCCAATTGCCGAGCGTATTATAAAAAATATTGCCTCTGTTGAAGATTGTCTGCTTGAGATGGGGGTGCTGGATATTACCCTTTATCGTGATGATTTGACCACCATTTCTGACCAGCCTGTTGTAAAACCTACCCAGATTCCATTTAATATCACTGGAAAAAGAATTATCCTGATAGATGATGTGTTATATACTGGCAGAACAGTTCGCTGTGCCATTGACCAATTAATGGATTTTGGCCGTCCGGCAAGTATTCAATTGGCTGTGATTATTGACAGGGGACACCGTGAATTGCCGATTCAAGCTGATTATATAGGCAAGGTTGTCGCAACCGCAAAGGATGAGGTTGTTGAGGTAAAGGTAGAGGAAATAGATGGATGTGATGAGGTATTGATTTGTAGATGTGAAAATGACGAAGAAAAGGATGGTTAGCTGATGGAAGCAGTTATACTTTTTAGTGTGCTTTCTATTGTTGGTATTATCGCTATTATTTGCATAAGAATATACGACTTGCGACACAAGGCACGACAGCATCAGATAATATCAAAATAAAGGTTGTAAAAGGAATGTTGCAGGTTGTGGATTTGTGATATTATTTATTCTATGTAACTACTCACCACAAAGGCACGAAGACACAAAAAGTTGATAAGTTGAATAGTTGATGGGTTGATAAGTGGATGAATTGATAGGAAATGTTTATAAATTATGAATCTGTGTTCCTTTAACCTATAAACTCATCAACCTATCAACCTATCAATTTATGTGTTCTCCGTGGTGAATTACTTTACCTGAGTAGTTATGTAAATTCTAAATTTGAGTATACCATAATTAATCCCTGTTTGCAAGCATTTTTTAACACTTCACGCAAAATCTATTGACTTTTTCACGCTCAGGTGTTATAATAATAATATGTATTTACAAAGAATTTCAGTTATTCATAAACTGAATCCTTTAACTAAGATATTTTCCTTATTTTTGTTATGGGGTATCTGTGTTATTTTCAAGCATCCTATTTATTTATTGGGGATATTTGGGATGATATTTATCCTTGCCCTTATTGGAGCATGTTTTAAGAAAATAGCTCATGTATTCTATCTCTTTCTTGGTATCTCTATCTGTAGTGTCTTGTTATGGTCAATTGGAGATAGAATATTTCATCTACATATCTCAAGGGATATTCTTCTACATCTCATTTCTGTCTGGTTTAAGATAGGGGCAATTATTTTGATAGGGATCATCTTTGTTTCATGTATTGTTGTCGAAGAGCTTGCCTATGGATTGAGCAGATTGGGCATACCCTCTGGTCTTTTACCGTTATTTATTAACCCTTTTAGATGGATGTCGCTATATCATGAAACTAAAGAGAATAGTATTTGTGGACAAGAATTACGGGGTATGGATATTTCCTCGCAAGGAATAAAAGAAAGGCTGTCATCCTGTATTTTATGTATTAGCATCACTAACCATAAATTTAAGATTATTACCGCAGCCATGGAGGCAAGAGGTTTTGGGATTAGTCACAAAAGAAGCTATTCAGACAACTATCAAGTAGGGGTAATTGATTACATTACACTTTCGTTTCTGGTCTTCTTTGGTGCCTTTTGTTTGTTTTTAAGATTAAGTGGTTATGGGGTGGGATGAATAACAACCCCCTGACCCCTTTTATTTAAGGGGGAATAAAATGCCACAAACGAGGAGGATTTTGCATGAAAACAATAAAAGTTGTTGTAACCTTAAAGCAAGGAATACTTGACCCTCAGGGATTGGCAATAAAGCATGCCATGGAATCTATAGATTGTGAGGGAATAGAGAATGTCAGGGTGGGAAAATATATTGAACTAAAATTCTCCAACGATATTCCTGAAGAAAGGCTGAATCAGATATGTGAACAGTTGCTTTCTAATCCTGTGATTGAAGATTATCGAATAGAAACAGGGGGCTAAAAACCATGAAATGGGCTGTTATTGTTTTTCCGGGCTCAAATTGTGACCATGATTGTTATTATATCCTGAAGGATGTACTGGGTCAGGATGTGTGTTATAAATGGCATAAAGATACAGACTTATCTTCTATTGATTGTGTGGTTCTTCCGGGTGGATTTTCTTATGGTGATTATTTGCGATCCGGAGCCATTGCCAGATTTTCTCCAATAATGAATGAGGTTATAAATTTCGCAAATAATGGCGGAATAGTCATAGGTATTTGTAATGGTTTCCAGATATTGCTTGAAGCAGGATTATTGCCCGGGGCAATGCTCAGGAATAAGGACTTGCGATTTATTTGCAAGGATGTCTGTCTGCGAATCGAAAACAGTGAAACCGCATTTACTAACAAGACAAAAAGGGGACAAGTATTAAAAATACCCATTGCCCATGCAGAAGGAAATTATTTTGTAAATAATGAAACTCTTCATAAACTTCAGGAAAATAATCAGATTATTTTTCGATATTGTACACCTGAAGGGGAGGTTAGCTCTGTTGCTAATCCAAACGGGGCAAGCGATAATATTGCCGGAATATGCAATGAAAACAAAAATGTGCTGGGAATGATGCCCCATCCGGAAAGGGTTGTTGAGCAGATTCTGGGTGGCGACGACGGTAGGCTGATATTTGAGTCGATAATTAATTCAGGGGATCAGGGATCAGTTGTCAGTATTAACAATCCGTAGGGGTAGACCTGCGTGTCTACCCGAATAAATGGGCGAACACATAGGTTCGCCCCTACGAAATCCTTATGGGGGATACATTAACATGGTAGAATTTAACGATCTGCTTGCCTTAATGATCGAAAAGGGTGCCACGGATCTTCATATTAAGGTTGGTAAACCACCCATATTCCGGATTAAGGGAAAAATTACCATGTTGCAAGGTCCACCGGTTATCCCTGATGACATAAAACGGTTTAGCTGCTCTATCATGGATGAAGAACATACTCAAAAGTTTGAAAAAAGACGGTGGATTGATCTTTCCTACAGTATTCGTGGACTTTCAAGATTCAGGACAAATATCTATTATCAAAGAGGAACTATGGCCATGGCTGTCCGGGCAATTCCCTTTAAGGTGCCAAGTATTGATGATCTTGGACTTCCTGATGTTGTCAAGGATCTAAGCCTTAAATCAAATGGATTGGTTCTGGTAACAGGACCTACTGGATCAGGAAAATCAACCACATTGGCATCTATAATTGATTACATCAATTCTAACAGGGAATGCCATATTGCTACCATTGAAGACCCAATCGAATACTTGTTTCAGGACAAAAAAGCAACAGTTACTCAACGAGAAGTGGGACAAGATACAAAAACCATGAATGATGCTCTGATAGCCATATTCAGACAGGATCCTGATGTTATCCTACTTGGAGAATTACGCGACTTAAAGGATGTTAAGGTTGCCTTACAGGCAGCAGAAACAGGACACCTTGTCCTTTCTACCCTTCATACAACCAGTGCTGCCCAGACAATAGAAAGAATATTAACTCTATTCCCCTCTGAGTATCAATCTCAGGTGCGAATGCAGCTTTCCCTTTGTTTGCAGGGGGTAATTACTCAACGATTACTAAAAACAAAAGATGAACTTGGTCGGGTAGCTGCAGCAGAAATAATGATTAATTCTCCAACTATTAAAACATATATTGAAAAAGGAAACACCTCAAACATATATAATGCTATCTCATCAGGTGTAAATGTTTATCGGATGCAAACCCTGGAACAATCGTTAATTGCTCTGGTAGCTAATGATGTCATTACATTTCAAGAAGCATATCTGGCGTGTAATAATCCAGATATACTTAAACGAACGCTACAGGGATTTGGGGTAGAGGTGCCGGAAATGATGTAATCTGAACAAGGAGTGTGAGATAATGCAAGAAGCAAAGAGTGATTTTTCTAAATTGGCAGCAAAGATATGGGAAAGTGAGGAGCAAAGGGGTGGGCTTGAGGCAACGATTAAGGAAAAAGATGAGCTAATTAAAAAAAATGAAAAAATTATCGAAGAGTTAAAAAAAATGTTAACGGAAAAAGAGGAAGAGCTGAAAAAGATTCCGGAACTCGAAAAAATACTGGAAAAACAAAAACAAGACTCTCGCCTTGAAATGGAACAATTGATGAGAAAAAATCAGGGCATAATAAATGAATTAAAAACAGATTTGGATAGGAAAAAAAGGGAATTAATGGAAGAAAAAGGGAAGACTCTTATGCAATTTATTGTTTCAAAATATATAAAGAAGGAATAACAAATTCTGGCAGAAGTTTTCAACCTGTGCAATAGGAATTCACCAAACACAGAGGTTGCCGTTCCTGCGAAAGGTCTTCAAAGAGGCAATTGCGTCTTTGTCATCTTCAATAATCTTAGTTCATAACCATCCTTCTGGTAACCCTGAGCCGTCAGATACAGATATAATCTTTGAAGAACTGATTAGAAGATTCAGCGAACAGTCAAACGAGACCGCAGGTGAGCATTTTACACCCCGTGAGGTCATAGGGCTGATGGTGCAATTTCTTATTGCAGGCAACGGCGGCTTAAAACAGAAGAATATTATCAGGACTATTTATGACCCGGCTTGTGGCACAGGCGGGATGCTTACCACAGCAAAAGATGAAATCCTCAAGCTAAATCCTACTTCCGATGTCTATCTTTTCGGACAGGAACTTAACTCCAAAACCTATGCCATTGCCAAGGCAGACATCTTAATAAAGGGTGAAGAGGCAGACAATATCAAAAAAGGCAATAGTTTTTCAGAAGACCAGCTTACAGGCAAAACATTTGATTTAATGCTCTCAAATCCACCCTTTGGGGTTGAATGGAAAAAGGTTGAATCCGATGTCAGAAGGGAATATGAAGAACTCGGATTTGAGGGCAGGTTCGGAGCCGGGCTTCCCCGTATCAGTGATGGTTCATTATTATTTGGACAGCATATGATCTCCAAAATGAAACCTGTCCAAGAAGGCGGTAGCAGAATAGCCATTGTCTTTAATGGCTCTCCTCTTTTTACTGGAGATGCCAGAAGCGGTGAAAGTGAGATTAGGAAATGGATTATTGAAAGAGACTGGCTTGAGGCAATAGTCGGACTACCAGACCAACTTTTCTATAATACAGGGATTTATACATATTTCTGGATTGTTACCAACAATAAACAGGCGGAAAGAAAAGGGAGGGTTCAATTAATAGATGCAAGGGGATATTTTGAAAATATGCGGAAAAGCCTGGGCAATAAGCGTCATTGCATAACAGAGAAACAGATTGAAGAGATTGTGGATATTTATAAATCCTTCCGGGAATCAGACAAGAGTAAGATATTTTCAAATAATGATTTTGGATATCACAAGGTTACGGTTGAGCGACCCCTTCAGCTTAATTTTCAGGCAAGCGATGAACGGATTGAATTGCTGAAGCAAGAGCAGGCTTTTCTCAAATTGGCAGAAAGCAAGAAGAAGAATAAAGACGAGCAGATTAAAGAAATAGAAGATGGCAAAGAGAAGCAGGAAAAGATTGTTATAGCCATCAAATCCATTGGGAATATCGTGTTTAAGAATAGAGATGAATTTGAGGTAGTATTGGATGGTGTTTTCAGAAAGCGTAACATTGATGTGGACAAATCCTTGAAGAAGGCAATATTAAAAGCCCTTTCGGAACATGACGAAACAGCAGATATAATCTATGACAAACATGGCAATCCTGAGCCAAACCCTGACTTGAGGGATTATGAAAATGTGCCTCTCAACAAGGATGTCCACGAATATTTTGAAAGAGAGGTTAAACCACATCTGCCGGATGCATGGATTGACGAGAAAAAAACAAAGGTCGGCTATGAAATCAGCTTTACGAAATACTTCTATAAATACAAACCACTCCGAAGTCTTGAGGAAATTCGTAAGGATATTCTTGCTCTGGAAAAAGAAACCGAAGGGTTATTACAGGAGGTATTAAAATGAAAAAACCTTATATTCCGCAATCATTGCCATTAAAGTCATTGGATTGGGTTAGATTTATTACCTTAGTTGGCCAGGCCAATGCTGAGTTAGCCAGATATGATGGTATTCTTCAGGGTATTATTAATCCAAGTGTTCTCTTGTCGCCATTGACTACCAAAGAGGCTGTTATCTCTTCAAAAATAGAAGGGACTCAAGCATCATTAGAAGAAGTTTTGCAATACGAAACATCTCCTGATGTAAAAACCGAAAAATATAATGATATTCAAGAAATAATCAATTACAGAAAAGCAATGCGTTACGCTGTTGATTGGCTTAAAGACAAACCAATAACATTGAATTTAATGAAACAAATGCATTCTATCTTACTTAATAGCGTTCGGGGAAAAGACAAGGACAAAGGCAATTTTAGAAGCACTCAAAATTTTATTGGCAAACCCGGCTCTAAGATTGAAGAAGCAACCTATATTCCGCCTGAACCCTGGGGGCTTATGGAACATCTTTCTACCTTTGAGAAATATATCCATTATGATGAGAAAGACCGTCTGATACAACTATCAATTATTCACGGCCAGTTTGAAATTATTCATCCTTTTTTGGATGGTAATGGTCGGATCGGGAGGATTCTTCTGCCACTTTTTCTATATGAAAAACATGTTCTTGGTTCTCCGATGTTTTATATCAGTGAATATCTTGAAGCCAATCGCGATGAATATTATAGTCGGCTTTTGGCGGTATCCGAACAAAAGAAATGGGAAGATTGGATAGAGTTTTTTCTTCAAGCAATTATTTCACAATCTAAAGCGAATAATGCCAAGGTAAAAGCGATACTTGACTTATATAACATCAAAAAACAAAAGATTTCAGAACTAACACATTCACAGTATGTTATAAAACTATTGGACACCATATTTGCAAGCCCACTTTTTTCAACAGCTGATTTTGTGAAAGTTTCGCATATTCCTAAAGAAAGTGCCTTACGCCTTTTGCGGCTCTTAAAGAAAGAGAATATATTAACTACATTTCGGGAAGGCAAAGGAAGAAGTCCAGAGATACTTATATTTAATAAACTTTTTGATATTGTAAAATAGTTTTGTGTATGGTATAAAGCGGTTTTGTGCGTAATAATTGCGAGAAAATGGCACGCAAAATATTTTGTGTGTAATATATGACATACAAAATGATATACAAAATGACATACAAAAAAATTAAAAGACAGTATAGATTTTCATATTTTACTTTAGATAAGAAAATGACAAAAATAGTGTCACCAGTGTTGACACAAATATTTCTCGTGAGGTTTTGAAAATAAATGAAACCATATCCAAAATATAAAGACTCAGGAATTGAATGGCTGGGAGAGATACCGGAGGGGTGGGAGGTGAAACCAGTATGGATGCTATTTCGATTAGGAAGAGGTAGAGTTATAAGCAAAGAGGAAATTTATGAGAATATGGGTGACTATCCTGTTTATTCCTCCCAAACAGAGAATGATGGTATTTTAGGAAGTATTGAAACATTTGATTTCGATGGTGAATATATTACATGGACTACCGATGGTGCAAATGCTGGAACAGTGTTTTGTAGGCAAGGAAGATTTAATTGTACAAATGTATGTGGAACTTTATATCCCAAAAGTAATGATGTAAACCTGAAATATTTTGCTAATTTGATTAATGTTTTTACACCAAGATATGTGAGATATGATATTAATCCAAAATTAATGAATAATGTGATGGCAGCAATAAAGATATTAGTGCCACCTTTGGACCATCAAACCGCCATCGCCAACTTCCTTGACCAGAAAACCGCCAGAATTGATGATCTGATTAAGAAGAATAAAAGGCTGGTTGAGCTTCTGAAAGAAAAACGGCAGGCAATTATCTCTAATGCGGTTACAAAAGGGCTGACCCAAAGGTAAGAATGAAGGATTCTGGGATTGAATGGATAGGGGAGATACCAGAGGGGGGGAGGTAAAGAGGTTGAAGTTCAATTTGCAACTTTTGACAGAAAAAACTGACCGCCGAAAAAATCCTGTAGCATTAGAAAATATCGAAAGCTGATTGGGGCAATACAAAGAAACGGAAAGCGAATTTCAAGGAGAAGGTGTTGCATTTGAAAAAGGTGATATTCTTTTTGGCAAACTGCGTCCCTACTTAGCCAAAGCGTGGCTTGCTGATTTTTCAGGCGAAGCAATCGGTGATTTTTTTGTTATGCGTCCCTCGGTGGATATTGATGGTCGTTTTACCGTCTATCAAATTTTGAACAAAGGGTTTATTTCGATTGTGGATGGTTCAACATTTGGCGCAAAAATGCCTCGTGTAAGTTGGGATTTTATGGCTAACTTGTGTTTGCCGACTCCTTCAATTGACGACCAAACCGCCATCGCCACCTTCCTTGACCAGAAAACTGCCAAGATTGATGAGTTAACCCAAAAAATCCAATCCCAGATCGCCACCCTCAAAGAATACCGTCAGGCTCTTATCAGCAATGTGGTAACCGGGAAGGTTGATGTGAAGGAGGAACAGCCATGAAAAATAATGTACAAATGAATGAATACACCAATTTATTGCAGGATGTTAAACAACGCATCCGTTCGGCACAATATGAGGCTTTGAGAGCAGTCAACAAAGAACTCATCAGCCTCTATTGGGATATTGGCAAGATGATTGTTGAACGGCAAAAGAAGTATGGATGGGGTAAATCAATCGTAGAAAACTTGTCAAAGGATTTGCAACTTGAATTTCATGGTATGCAAGGATTTTCCGAAAGAAATATATGGTATATGCGCAATATTTTTGTAGAATATGAGAATAAGACAAATCTGCAACCATTGGTTGCAGAAATAGGATGGACGCATAACATCGTTATTATGGAACGCTGCAAAGACGATCTGGAACGAGAATTTTATATCAAGATGACGCGTAAGTTTGGCTGGACCAAGAATGTTCTCATTCACCAAATAGAAAACCAAAGTTATGAAAAGACTTTGCTGGGTCAGACAAATTTTGATAAAGCATTGCCTGAAAAAATAAAAAATCAGGCAAAACTGGCGGTTAAAGATGAATATACCTTTGATTTTCTTGAGCTTGGCGAAGAGCACAGCGAAATGGAACTTGAACGAGCATTAATATCAAAAGTCAACCGATTTCTGGTGGAGATGGGCGGAGCATTTGCTTTTATGGGCAATCAATTTCGTTTGGAAATAGACGGTGATGAGTTTTTCATTGATATTCTGCTCTATCACCGTAGATTAAAGTGCCTTGTTGCCGTAGAACTCAAAGTCGGTAAATTCCTACCAGAGTATGTGGGTAAGATGCAGTTTTATCTGGCAGCTTTAGATAGTAAAATTAGGGAAAAAAGCGAAAATCCATCTAAAAGAATTGATTGAAGATGGTTTGTTTGAAGATATGTTCATACAGAAAGCTGCATAGGGCGAAGGTAAAAAATATCCGTCCTTCGGGATAGGTATAGATTAAAACGCTATGTCGATTTTCATCTCTTTCTTGCTTCCAACATCTTTTGAGCAATAAAAAGATCCATCGGTGTATCCACATCCACAGATACATCCTCTTCCATTACGAATCCGCGAATATCCAGCTTTTTTTTCTCCTCAACAATAATCTCCCGTCTGGCTACTGTAATTGCCCCATTAAGCCGAAATAGCTCGGGCAAATCCTGTCTTCTATTGTATGTATTTTTTGTCTCTATAAATGGGAAAACCTTATCACCCTCCATTCTTCTCATCCAAAAAGGGTGTTGGGTAACCTTACACAGGCTAACAATCATATCTGCCTTGGTTTGTATAATCTTTTCTATAGCTGCATCAATATGGGTAACATTTCTTAAGGGTGAGGTTGGCTGAAGTAAAACAATATAATCTGGAACATATCCTTGAGACATTAATCTGGTTAATGCGTGTTGAATAACAGGCAGGGTAGGGGTATCATCCTGAGCTAATTCTTTTGGCCGTTTGAACGGTATCTCTGCCCCATATTCCTTAGAAACAGAGGCAATATCCTCATCATCTGTAGAAACAATTATCTTGGACAAATACCTTGATTTCTTTGCCTCTTCAATGGCATAAGCTATCAATGGCTTATTAATGAGTGGGGTAATACACTTTTTAATTATTCCCTTTGAACCACCCCTGGCCGGGATTAGTCCGAGAAATTGAAGTTGTTGCATATCATCACACGCCTTTGTGGAATAGCCATCCACTTGCCCGATTAGTTTGCTGACAAAAAATGTAACCGTTCACGACTAATAATATTTTAACACAGAGTTCACAGAGACGACAGAGGGACACAGAGCTTAAATTCCAATCATCATACATTTGATTTTCATACAATAAGCAGTTATCTTGCCTGAAAGCCAATTGTCCTCTTTCTCTGTGTCCCTCCTGATACTCTGTGTCCTCTGTGTTAAAAATATAGGCCGTGAACGGTTACAAAAAATTCCCTTCGCTGAGGATAATTGCAAACGCTAAAATATCTCTTGCAAATTAAACTTTAACCCTTTCATTAAGACTGAAGCAACCACATCCTCTTCTTTATGAACGGCAATAGTTTTATAGGTATTATCTTTTAATGAAAAAACTTCAAGTGTCTTTTTGTCCACATCCACTATCCAATATTCAGCCACCTTATAGATTTCATAAAGCCGCTTTTTCTGAATTTTATCTAATTTTTTAGTATAAGGTGAGGTAATCTCGATAACTAAATCAGGTGCCCCTTCGATATATTTATCCTTGATTATACCCATCCTCTCCGTAGAGATAAAGAAAATATCCGGTTGGACTACATCTACATCGGATAACAGGACATCGCAAGGTGCAAAAAATACCACCCCTAATTTATTAGTTTTAACAAACTGGCGTAAGATATCCTCTAAATTTGCTAATATTTTTTGATGATATGGAATTGGTGCTGGACTCATATATATCTCCCCATCTATTATTTGATACCGTTTGCCATTATCAGGAAAAAGGATATAATCCTGATAGGTGAAAATTTCCTCTTCTTTTATTGCCACTTGTCCCATAGTAATCATCTCCTTTGCTAAAACAATTGTATATATCATCGAACATAGACATAAATTAAAATTTGCGATTACAAATTTAATATAGCATTTAATTACAGAATTGTCAAGAGAAATCGACAGAAGATGCAGGGCAAACACATCTAAATCCAATTGCGAAACGCCAAAAAGCGGATTATGAAAAAAATACAAGAAATATTAATTGACTAAAAGGAGATGAAGATTTATACTGTATTTATCCGGTGAAATGGAAACAGGCTCTACTGAGGAGCAACCTGCTTAGGGTCTGTCACAAAATAACTGTTACATTCGGTTGCCGCTTCATCTCGTCCAGCGGCGCCAGAGCTCCTTACTGAGTAGTTACGAATTATTGAATATTTTCGTATTGATGCTGTTAGATAAGGGAACAATTGGGGGTCAATCTTGAAACCATTAATTATAATTGCCGGACCAACCGGGGTTGGCAAGACAGATATTGCTCATCGCCTTGCTTTAGAGATGAATGGTGAGATTGTATCTGCTGACTCAAGACAGATATATCGCTATTTAGACATTGGTACGGCAAAGCCATCCCTTGAGTTTCGAGGGCAAATTCCATATCACATGATAGATATTGTAGATCCGGATGAGGATTTTAGTGTGGCTGATTTTAAGCAGCAGGCAGAGGGGATTATTGACCAGATTCATCTGCAGGGTAAATTGCCATTTCTGGTTGGCGGAACAGGTCTGTACATTAAATCTATTGTCAGCGGGCTATTCCCTTCACCACCACCGGACTTGCCTTTTCGTCGGAAACTTCAGGAAGAGGCATCCCTGCTTGGAACAAATCATCTTCATCAGAGATTATCTGCAATTGATCAGACGGCTGCCTCAAAAATCTCAAATAATGACCTGCGACGGATTATTCGTGCCTTAGAGATCTATCAACAAACCGGCAAGCCAATTTCTTGTCTGCAACGCCTGGCTACAATCACAAAGGATTATCATTTGATCATGATTTGTCTGAATCAGGACAGACAACGCTTATATGCTCAAATCTCGCTGCGAGTAGACAGGATGATTGAAACAGGATGGGTGAAAGAGGTGCGTGGATTGTTAGAAAAGGGATATTCGCCAAAGGAGGGTGGGTTTTCTAACCCGCCAATTGGACAGGAATGTCTGCCTCCATTTCGATTAACCTCCATGGAGGCTCTCGGGTATCAGCAAATAATAAAACATTTGCAAGGTATCTATACCCTTCAGGAAGCAATAGATAAAATAAAACAATCCTCCTGTCAATTTGCAAAGCGACAACTCACCTGGTTCAGGGCTGACCCAAGATATGTTTGGCTTGAGCCAGATAATATGGCAGAGATACGAAAAGTCATAGCGGCATAACTTTTTTTGTTGACATCAAGCTCATAGCTTGATATAATACAAAGAGCGTAATATAAACCAAGAATTGTTGCGTTAAAAAGGGGCTGGATACCCCTTTATTTACCGTTAAAATGGAGGTTCTGAAGATATGAACAAGTTAGTGTATTTTTTTGGTGGAGGCAAGGCAGAAGGCACAGGAACAATGAAGGATTCATTAGGAGGAAAGGGTGCAGGGCTGGCTGAGATGACAAATATTGGTATCCCTGTTCCCCCGGGGTTTACGATTACTACGGAGGGCTGTGTCTATTATTATAAAAATAATAAACAATATCCAGAGGGGCTTCAGGCACAGATAGATGAAAATCTGAATAAACTGGAAGAGCTTATGGGGAAAAAGCTTGGGAATCATCAGGATCCATTTTTGGTTTCCGTGCGTTCTGGAGCAAAAATTTCTATGCCCGGAATGATGGATACGGTTCTTAATCTTGGCTTAAACAATGAGACAGTAAAGGGATTAGCCATTAAAACACACAACGAAAGGTTTGCCTATGATGCCTATCGAAGGTTTATTCAGATGTTTTCTAATGTGGTTCTTGGCGTAAAACACGATGATTTTGAGTTTGTCTTAAATGAGGTGAAACAGGAAGAGGATGTAACCCTTGATAATGAGCTTTCCACAGAGGCATTAAGAAATATAGTGGCTCGGTATCTTCGGATGCTTCGTGAAGTGGAGCAGATTGATTTTCCTCAGGATCCGAGGCAACAGTTGAAGATGGCTATTGATGCCGTCTTTGAGTCATGGGATAGTCCACGAGCTGTAACCTATCGCAGACTATATGATATTCCTGACTCTTTGGGTACAGCTGTCAATATTCAGAGTATGGTTTTTGGGAATATGGGGGAAGATTGTGCTACGGGCGTAGCCTTTACCCGTGACCCTTCTACCGGAGAAAAGGTTTTTTATGGCGAATACCTGACCAATGCGCAGGGGGAAGATGTGGTTGCCGGTATCCGTACACCAAGACCCATTGTTAACCTTAATGATGAAATGCCAGAGGCATATGGTCAATTAACAGACATTTACAAGACACTTGAGAATCACTATAAAGATATGCAGGACATAGAGTTTACCATTGAAAATCAAAAACTTTACATGCTGCAGACCCGAACAGGAAAACGAACAGCAGCAGCAGCAATAAAAATAGCTGTGGAGATGGTTGATGAAGGGTTGATTTCCAAAGAGCAGGCATTGTTAAGGGTGGATCCGTCTCAACTTGACCAATTGCTACACCCCCATATTGATCCAAAGGCAAAGATAGAGGTTATAGCTACTGGATTGAATGCCTCACCAGGGGCAATCTCTGGAGCAGTTGTTTTTTCGGCTGATGATGCCTGTAACTGGGTGGAGCAGGGTAAAAAGGTATTATTAGTTAGAAAGGAAACATCCCCGGATGATATTCATGGTATGGCTGTTGCTGTGGGAATATTAACCGCTCGTGGTGGTATGACCTCACATGCTGCGGTTGTGGCCAGGGGTATGGGTAAGAGCTGCGTAGCCGGATGTGAAACTATAAAGGTGGATGAGGAAAACAAACGGTTTACGGTTGGCGACCATATTGTCTCTGAGGGGGATATTATTACTATTGATGGCTCAAGTGGCAGGGTTATTCTGGGCAAGGCACCAACCATTGAGGCAGAAATGACCTTGGAATGCGTAAAATTGCTTGGCTGGGCAGATGAGATTCGTCGGCTCAAGATAAGAACAAATGCAGATGATCCGGCAGCCTCTAAGAAAGCCAGGGAATTTGGTGCTGAGGGAATCGGTTTGTGTCGTACAGAACATATGTTCTTTGCTGAGGATAGATTACCCATAATGCAGGAGATGATTTTGGCTGAAAATGAAGAGGAAAGGAGAAAGGCTCTGGCTAAACTTTTGCCTATGCAGCAGGGTGATTTTTATGAAATGTTTAAGGCTATGGAGGGATTGCCTGTTACCATCAGGCTACTTGATCCGCCGCTTCATGAGTTTTTACCAAAATATGAAGAGCTTTTAGTGGAAATAACCAGACTTGAGATTACTGGTGAGAATAAGGAAGAGCTTACAGAGAAGAAAAAATTGTTCCATAAGGTTGAAAACCTGCGAGAATTAAATCCCATGCTTGGGCTCCGAGGCTGTCGTTTGGGAATATCTTTTCCTGAGATTACCGAGATGCAGGCAAGGGCAATTATACAGGCTGCCTGTGACCTGACCAAAGAAGGGATTCAGGTTTTTCCAGAAATAATGGTTCCATTGGTAAGTACAGTAGCAGAATTTAAGGTACAAAAAGAATTGATACAAAAGACAGCGGAAGAGGTATTTAAGGAAAAAAATACACAGGTTGAGTATCTTATCGGGACAATGATTGAGTTACCAAGAGCTGCTCTTGTGGCTGATAAAATAGCTCAGGAGGCACAGTTCTTCTCCTTTGGAACAAACGACTTGACCCAGACAACCTTTGGCTTTTCCAGAGATGATGCTGAGGGTAAATTCCTTGACAGGTATGTAGAAACAGGTATTGTGGAAAAAAACCCGTTTGAGGTTCTGGATAGAGAGGGTGTTGGAGAATTGGTCAAGATTGGCACACAAAAGGGTCGTTCCGTAAAACCTAACCTCAAGGTAGGGGTATGTGGTGAACATGGCGGTAATCCAAGTTCCATTGAGTTTTGCCATATGATTGGATTGAGTTATGTCAGTTGCTCTCCATATCGGGTGCCCATTGCCAGACTGGCGGCAGCTCAGGCGGTGTTGCGTACATAGGATATGGACGCTGATGGACACAAATGGACACAAATGGACACAGATAATAAAAGAAAAATATCAGCATCCATCTCGTCCATCAGCGTCCATCTCGTCCATCAGCGTCCATCAGCGTCCATCAGCGTCCATCTCGTCCATCTCGTCCATCTGTGTCCATCTACAGCTGAATAGTTACAATATTTTCACTGTATTTTTCTTCTCCAAAATCTTATTAACCTGTTCATTTGTTATCACTTTGCCATAAAAAATATCTGAATCCGGCTCTGTCCCCGCAGCTTTTGCAGGATAATCTGTTGCTTTATCCGGTTCATTTATACTGAGACATATCCACTCCGTTTTTATATCTTTAATCTTCAAAAAATACATTCTCCCTTCCTCAACCCTGATAGCACCCTCTATTTCCTGCAACAAACTAAAAATTCTCTCGTCTTTATAACCCGTTTGTTTTGTCTGCTGTATATTCACAAGATTATCAAGAAGTTCATTCAGCAATACACCTGTATTTTTGTTCCATTTCAATTTTACAACAGTCTCTTTTTTTTCTACAAGTAAATTCCCATAATTCATATTATTAATCTTGCAATGTACTCTTAATTCTTTCTGGTCTGGTGTGATTTCTGGTTCTGGGTTGCTTTCTACAACCCTTAGCGGATAAACTGGTTCCTGAATCTTCGTGGTTTTTGTTATACGCCCCTTTATTCCTGCTGGAGGAACCGCTTCTTTTTTTGCAATCTGTGTTGTTGCTTTTCTTTTCAATTTCTGGACAATATCTTTCTTTGAGGCTAATGACACCCCACCATACAGAAAAAGGCTCTGTCCCATAAGTGAATAATTACGGGAAGAAAGTAAGGGTAGACATTCTGTTCTTCTATTATATATTTTCTTGTCCAGAAATGGTACGATCGTTTTAATCTTTTTTCATTAAGGGTGGGTCAGTTTTGGAGTGGAAAAGTGGGTCAATTTTGAACGGAAACTACAACAGCCGTACTAATTCCGGACAGTAATTGTTATGAGAATATTTCTCATCAAGAATGCTGCCTATCAACGATTTATCATTTAATCTATCCTCTGAAAGAATCATAATGCAGTCTTTGGCTGTGATATATTTTATTCTTCCCGGTGAAATTTCATTGTCAACGGAATTTTTAAGATACTGGTATCTCATCGGCATTGTCCCTTGCAAAAGTTCTTTGACACTTTTTTCCGAGAGATTTAAGCTTACAAGCAAACCATATACCGTCCAGTCTCTTATCTGTTCTTCTTTTTCGTCAGGGGAAAGGGTTTCATAAAAAGGCAAGAGTTCGGAAATGTCAATTGAAGTAACTTTTTGTTCTGAAATAACGGAAGATAAAATAGGTGGTTGTAGTGCATATAAATTTATTGAAAAAAATAGCCAGATGGCACATGCCACAAGCTGGTGAAATATCTTCAGGAGATAGCTGGTGTTATGCTTGAACAAGTACATCCCTCCAGTACCTCTGCCACTACATACAATGACCCTGCCAGACAGATCAGATCATCTCCATCAGCCATCTTTATTGCCATATTCATAGCTATAGGAATATCTTCGCAAACCATGACCGGCACACAATATTTATCTGCTTCTTTAAGTAATTTGTCTGGCGGAAATGCCCTGCTTGTCTTTGGTTTAGTCAGAATAAGCAGTTTCAGTCGCTCATTATCAGCAATTAATTCCCTCATCATGGCTGTTTTGTCTTTATCATCAAGGATACCAAGAACAAGGATAAGCTGGGAATAGTCAAAATAGTCTTCTATTGCTTTGCGCAATACCTTTGTCCCAGCCGGATTATGGGCACCATCAACAACTATTAAAGGTTTTTGCCTCACAATCTGAAGCCTGCCAGGCCAATGGGTATTGTTTAAGGTATGAGGAATAGATTTATAATTAATTCTGCCCCACCTGCTTGCCAACACCTCAGCTGCTAAGATGGCACAGGCTGCATTCTGCATCTGGTGATACCCTGCTAAGGCTAACTGGATAGATGCATAGGTATTATGTATTGTTTTAATGGTATTACCCTCTATTTTAATCTCTTTAGCAACCAAGTGAAGAGGGGCATGGTTTTGCTGAGCTACCTGTTGAATCGTGTCCACAGCTCTTTCATCCATCACCCCACAGACCACAGGGACTTCTTGCTTAATAATACCAGCCTTTTCCCTCGCAATCAATTCAACAGTATTTCCTAATATAGTTGTATGCTCAAGTGAAATATTGGTAATAACACTCACCAAGGGAATGATGACATTGGTTGCATCCAATCTGCCACCAAGCCCAACCTCCAACACCACAATATCCACTTTTTGCTGGGCAAAATAGGCAAAGGCAAGGGCTGTAGCTGCCTCAAAATAAGTAATTTTGAGGCATGAAGACTCAATAATTTCAGATATTTGCGAAGTTAACTCGGCAACATCCTCATCGGAAATCTGTTCATCATTAATGGCTATTCGTTCATTAAATCGAATAAGATGTGGAGAGGTGTAAGCCCCAACCCTATACCCGGAACAAGACAGGATTGAAACAAGAAAGGCAACAGTAGATCCCTTGCCATTTGTTCCAGCAACATGGATATATTTCAGGTTTTTGTGAGGATTTCCCATCAATTCAAGAAGCTGTATCACTCTTTCCAATCCAAGTTGTATCCCAAATCGCCCAAGTTCCTCAAAATATGCAATAGATGCTTTATAGTTCATCAAACAATCCCTGTATGTTTTACACTTAACTCCGAATGATATCGTTTCAGGTTTTTTATATGAAACACAGGAATAGGCTTGGCTGCATTTGAGACTCGATACGGTCGCAGGAGGATAATCTCTCCAATATCCTTGATATCATCACAGATACTTGAAGTAGCAAGTATCTGCCCGGGTTCAGCCATTTCACAGAATTTATAACACAAATCAACTGGCTCACCCATGGCAGCATAACTCATCCTGCGACTGCTTCCAAAATGACCAATAAGGACATCACCTGCACTCAGTGCCATACCTACCTTCATAATCTCCAGTCCTCGCATTGTTCTTTCGTCACTTAACCCCTTTACCTCTTTTTGAACCTCCAAAGAACACCTGACTGCTCGACGAATATCATTGTGATGCCGAATTGATGCACCAAAAACATTACATACAAACCCTGCAAATATCCCCATAAATTCACCCTCAAACTTAAGGGTAGTATCAATGATTATTTTATAATATTCATTAAGAAGATCCACCCCTTCATGCAATTCCCTTAATTTAATCACACTCTCAAACCCATATACCTTAGAAAGAAAAAGAACTACCTTCTCCTTCCTGCCGCCTAAGTCATGAGTAACAACCGGCGAAATGGAGGCATGTGTCTTTCCATTTGACTGGTTTTGAGGTAAATATTTATCCAATCTTTCTTTTTTACCAAAAAAAAGCCCCATTTTTTCTTCCTTTAAGCTATTAATATAGGTCTTATAAATCCTATAAGACTTATATTATTTATCGGTAAATTAATCAATTTTATTAAGCATTATTCTATCCATTTCTGCACAATATTTCAGGCATGAGTCATCATTCTTACCACACCGTCTTAATCTCCAGATTTGTTCGACAATCATGGGTATGATCCTTATATTCCTTAACCGTATACTTTCCGATAAATCTGATGTGTTTTTTCAGCAATTGGTTGACAAGTTGAAGGCTATATTCTGTGTAATTCTTCCCAACCATATTGTTCTGCCACTTTACCCTTGCCTTTATATTCGTTGCATGCCAAAGGTTATATGTAGATTCGAGAATCGTATATCCACTATCCCTGCCATCATTTTTTTCGTGCTTTAACCCAACCATAGAAGACAGGTCAGGTGTTATATTCCAGAGAATTTTTCCAGTATGGGCTATTTTCTCATCCTTAGCTTCCATCCACCATTTAGTTCTTATTCTTTTTAATGGATTATAACAAGCCATGATCTTCAAACGATCATTATTTCCCTTAGAGTAGTCATAAGAAGCACGGACGGTTGATAGTTTACCCTTGAAAAAGCGGCTGATACAGACAGAGCCACCAGCCGTATCTTGCGTTTTTCCAATTCCAGAAATATGTCCATATGGGGTACAGAAGTTTTTATCAAAATCATACACAGAACAGGTTATATCATAAAATGGTTTGGATTTTTCAAGCCTGATAATCCATCCATATCCATTGGTATTGGTTGCATGGTACCATGCGGACTCGGAAGAGATATGAAAGGCAGGCAGGTCTATTGACACGAATGGTCCCATTACAAAATAGGTTGTAGTGGTAGCACCCTCTAATTTAGAGGCATATCCAGTATACCCAACAGATAACTGTCTGGTTTGCCATTTGGTATGGCATCCAACAAGGCGTTCCTTATCAAAGCCTTTAAGGCTAAGCGTATAGGGCTGTGCGGAAATATCAGAGAAGAATATCCCGGACTGTATCTTGTTAAATGGCTTGGTCAGGTATGCTCCCCGCATTACCTTTGACTTTTTCCAAAGGGTATCATGGAACACCCCATCACCACTCTGACGACTGCTGTTATTAAGTACAAGCCCTTCCCCAAATCGAAGGAAATAATACCCCACAGCACAATCATAAAATTCCAGACAGTACTTGGAAAGCGAATCTTTTTGTGTATTTTTATTCCAAAGGGACAGTTGCGTTTTTGGATTAATAGACATCTTGAGCAATTCTGAGGTTTGCCCTTGCTGATAACTGCTATAGGTTAATCGCAAGCTATTATCTTGTCCCTGTTGCTGGTTCAAGAAAGGCTTTATTGCTTCGAATACATCTGTATCCATTTCCCTCTTGAGAGCTACTACAGAGAAGTGTGTGTCCCCCTCTATGGCAGGATCTTTTTGATATTCCAGAAGTTTCTTTATCTCTTCCTGCGACAAAATAGATAATTCCTTGAGGTCTTCCTTAGAGGCATGGGTAAGCAGCAGGGGATTATCATACAATTCCAGGAGGGTCTGACCGTATTCATAGGATATTTCCCCATCGTTTACCAAATCCCAGATATCATTCGGGCTGTTAATGCGTGCATTTGAGAAATCTTCATAAGCATAGGCAAGTGAGGCAGACAGGCAGAAAATTATTACAAGCATTGCCAGAACCACTGCCTCACCCAACCATTTAATGCTGGTTGTCCCTTGTTTAAGCAATAGCCTTTACCTCTGCCACAGTTTTCTTTACAGCCTCAACTGACTTGTCAAATGCTTGTTTCTCTGTATCTGTAAGCTTGATTTCGATTATTTTCTCTCTTCCTTCTGCCCCAAGAACCACAGGCACACCGACAAAATACCCATTAACCCCATACTCACCCTCAAGCAGGACACAGCAGGGCAAAATCTTTTTCTTATCAAAAACTATTGATTCAACCATTTCTATGGCGCTCCATGCTGGAGAGACAAAGGCAGAACCTGTACCCATTAAACCTACTATCTCTGCCCCAGCATTTCGTACCCTTTCCTCAATTTTGTCCAATACATCGACGGCTAAAAATTCCTCTACTGGAATGCCCCCTATCTGACAGCAACTTCTCACAGGCACCATGGTATCCCCATGACCACCAAGCACCATGGCATTAACGCTTTCCACAGATACCCCGGCTGCCTGAGCCACAAAATACCTGTATCTTGTTGAATCAAGTACACCAGCCATACCAATGAGTCTATTTTTGGAAATATTTAATCTCTGAAATAGTCGAAACACGATAGCATCTAATGGATTTGCCACAGATATAACAATAGCCTCTGGACAATAGCTGCGGATACCATCAGCCACCATATTTGTAATCTGTAGATTTGTGGCTAATAATTCCTCTCTAGTAGGTATGCTGCCATCAGCCCGCACAGTTCGCGGCACACCAGCGGTATTTAATACAATCTGAGCATCCTTTATAACCTCATAAGACTTGCTTCCCTCAATAGCGATATCAACATTAATCACTGGAATCCCTTCAGCAATGTCAAGGCACTTGCCGCTTGCCACAGCAGGTCCCTTTACATCAACCAGCCCAATTGACCGTGCCAGCCTGCGGTTGGCTATCTCTTGAACAAGCACACCACCAATATTTCCTCCACCAATAATACCGATTTTGGCTATCATGTATTTTCTCTCCTACAATAATATCATCCATTTGGGGTTGGTAAGGGGCGATTCGCAAACCGCCCCTACATTAATTTTACAAAAACCTTCTGTTAATAATAACCAGCGGAGCCATGGTCATTATCTTTCTGGTCATATCCGGATACTTGGCAATAAACTTTAATTCATCCACAGTCAACGGCTGTTGGGTATGAACATTAGCATATCGGACAAGTTCCAATACCTTGTGTGCCTCTTTTTCATCCTTGAATTCTATCTCCAATTTGTCGGATATATTTCTGAACCCCTTAATCCCACTGTATTCACCAACCGTAATCTGTCTGCCTGTTTCAATTATTTCAGGCTCTCCCCGTCCAAGCTCCTCGAAATCATACAACTCATAATTTCGGCTATTCTTCAGGGCACCATCTGCATGGATACCAGATTCATGAGCAAAGGCATTTGCCCCTACCCCTATCTGATTAATAGGAATAGGTACCCTAAATGCGTATGATGCATACCTTGATACCTTCCATGCACACGATAGTTTCACCCCTTCATCAAGGATATATTTGGTCTTCTCAAACCCGCTTGAGTATTTCAAGGCAAGGATTACACCGACTAAGTCTGCATTGCCTGCCCGCTCCCCCATTCCATTTATGGTTACATTTATATAGGCATCAACACCTGCATCAATAGCCCCCTTTGCCCCGGCCACAGAACATGCCACAGCCATACCTAAGTCATTATGAAAATGCATTTCTATGGGAATCTGAATCTCACTAGCTAATTGATGTATTCGCTCATAGGTTGTAAATGGGTCTTCATAACCCAATGTATCACAATATCTTATCCTGTCTGCACCATTTTCCTTGGCAGCTTGAGCAAACTCTATCAAAAACTCCATATCTGTCCTTGAGGCATCCTCAGCATTAACACCAATGGTTTGTATGCCGCCATCCTTTGCCCTTTTTAATGCCTCAACCATTTTATCAATAAGATTTGGTTTGCTTGGGTCATCCTTGGGGCTTCTAACCATTCGATCCCCAAACTTACCCTTAGTCATCTGCACAGAGGTAGATATGGATATATTCAGGTGTCGGACGGTTGTCTGCTGCAGGCAGTAGTCAATATCCTCTTTTATTGCCCGACACCAGCCACTCAGTATTATGGGGCTTAATACCCCCATTTCTGCCAATTCAACATTTGCATTCAAATAATTTTCCTCGTGATGGGTTGTCGGAAACCCAAACTCACTCTGGAATATCCCCATTTCATTAAAATAGAGATTCAGCATGGTCTTTTGTAGTTTTGCCAATCCTAATCTGGATGTCTGCACCCCATCCCGATTGGTCACATCAAGCAGGTATATCTTATTCTGTTTCTGTCCATCAATTGAAACATTTTTCTTAGACATTTAATTGCCTCCTTTTTATTTTTATTTAGAATACCATAATTTATTGATTATGTCAAGTAAAAACAATAGCCATTCCAATTCCCAGCAATGCTCCAACAATTACCTCTACCGGGGTGTGTCCAAGAAGCTCCTTTAGTCTGGTCTCGCCTATTTTTCCATCAGTGCAGAATTCATCAAGCATCTTGTTCAGAATCGTTGCCTGTTGACCTACAGCCCGCCTTACCCCAACAGCATCAGTCATAATAATTATGGCAAAGGTCAAGGTAACAATCCACATCGGACTTTCCCACCCCTGTGTTCTGCCTATAGCAGTGGCTAATGCCATAACTGTAGCCGAATGAGAACTCGGCATCCCACCAGAGCCAAGAAGAAGCTTAAAATTAAATTTTTTATTTCTGGCAGCATAGATTATAACCTTTAAGAGTTGAGCAACCAACCATGCAAGGAACGCAGAAAGAAATATCTCGTTTTTAAGCATAACAAATATATTATTGGACATATTATTTTCCTCTATTGTAACTACTCACCACAAAGGCATGAAGACACAAAAAGTTGATAAGTTGAATAGTTGATGGGTTGATAAGTGGATGAATTGATAGGAAATGTTTATGAATTATGAATCTGTGTTCCTTTAACCTATAAACTCATCAACCTATCAACTTATGTGTTCT
>MNYI01000078.1 GCA_001873945.1 Candidatus Desantisbacteria bacterium CG2_30_40_21 | reverse complement strand
GATAAATACATCGTCTGGATTGTCTTCTACGAGTAAAATTTTCTTGCTTTCTGGCAGAATGCAAATTTTTATAAATTCACAGAATAATGCTTCAAATTTCCAAAAATCTGCGTTCAGCCACATTCAAATAAGAGATTTGTCCTTCGATTTTCCTCTGTGTCTCCGTGTCTCCGTGGTGAGTTGTTCAGTATCTGAAAAATATTTCAGTTTCATTTACTTTCCCCCATTTTTTGCTTACAACAAATTGAGCAAGCAAGTAGACATCCGTATTCCCTTAATTCCTTGGTATATTAAAACAAAACATACTCCCCTCACCAGAAGTACTTTTCACCCAGACCTTTCCCCCATGGTCGTTTATAACCCGCTTGACAATAGCCAATCCTACCCCTGTACCACCGCCATATTCATCCTTTCCATGTAATCGCTTAAATATCCCAAATATATCATCAAAATGCTCCTCTTTGATGCCAATACCATTATCCTTGACGAAAAAGACAGCACCATCTGCCCCTTGCCCATCAGAACCTATCTCAATCTCCGGGCATTTCTTATCATTATACTTAATTGCATTTGAGATGAGGTTATAAAAAACAGATCGTATCTTGACCTCATCACAAAAAACAAACGGAAGTTCATTATCTATCTTTATCTTTGCCCCTTTCTCATCTATTATTGCCCTTAATCCCTTTATTGCCTCTCTCACCAGCTTACCAGAATCAACAGAGGTATAAGGATTTTTTATCCGTGAAATTCTGGATAAGGCAAGCAAATCATCAATAAGGGTTTTCATTCGGACAGCAGAGGCGATCAATCGTTTGAGATAATTCTTTCCCGTGTCATCTAATTTATCTGCATAATCTTCCAAAAGGAATTGACTAAAAGACGCTATCCCCCTTAAAGGCTCTTTCAAATCATGTGAGGCAGAATAGGTGAAGGCATCAAGCTCTTTATTGACGGATTCAAGTTCCTCTGCCCGTGTTTTTAATTCAATATTTGCCTCTTCCAATTCTTGAGTTCTTTTCTGAACTTTTTGCTCCAAAGATTTCTTTTCAATGGAAAGCTCATCCATCGCCTTTTTCAAATTTTCTGCCATCTGATTAAAAGAAACAGCTAATTCCCCAATCTCATCGTTAGTTTTAATCTCAACGCGATTTCCTAAATCGCCGCTGCTAATTGCATGAGAAGTCTTGGTTAGAGATATAATAGGAGTTGTTATTCGCGAGGAAAAGAAAAAGGATAAGGCAATTCCAATTACTACTAAGATTAAGATTATTCCCAAACTAACCTTAAGGATATTATTTGTCCTGACATGAATGCCCTTCAGGGAAATTCCAAGAAGAACCGCACCAATTACCCCTGGCTTTTCTGTGTCTAACCCTTCGGCCTCCTCAATCAACGACTTCTTGTCTGTGCTGATAGCAACAGCTCCGCCAAAGTGAATGGTTTCCTCCTTCTCACCTAAACAAACAGTATCCTTTGACAGGAATATTTTTTTGGTTAATTCCCTGTAAACACTGCTCATCTTTTTTGGGTCAGTATGGGCTAAAGCACCATGACAAATGGTACATTGATTAAGGCGAGTACTTTTACCTATTTCTTTTGGTTGAGTATGAGCTAAAACTTTACCATGCTTATTTAATAGAGCTACGAAGACAATATCAGGGTTAAGCATGGCTGCTTCAATCAATGAATCAAGCTCATGAAAAAGATTTTCAGTCAAGATGCCATCTCTACTGGTATATGCAAGATTATGGGTAATCTCCATTCCTCTTTTTATTAATTCATTTCGCAACAGATTTGAGGCACTTGTCAGAAAATACCAACTCAAGATAATAGCAGAGACAGTCATCAAAATGCTGCCAAAAAATACCAATTTGGTTTTTATGCTTACCTTTTTCATTGTTAAAACTCCGGAAAAACCATACTTATATTTTCTATAATTTCATCAGAGCGTTCTTCAAATAATCTTAAATCCATAGGGATTTTCTTGCCATAAGATGATTCACTTCCCAGACAGAGGTAGGTTTCTTTGAACATCTTCTTGATTTTTCTATCAAGGGTAAAATTTTCCTTGTTTTGTAGTATGACAGGAGAAAGCAGGAGATAGTTTGCATACGCCATCTTATACCAGAGCTTCAACTCTTGCGGCGATTGATTTTCCCCTTCCTTGATGATTAAAGTAAATATATTCCAAATGTCATAGAAGATTAGTTTTTCGAGTGTTATGTAGAAATTATTATTTCTTGCTTTCAGGGCAGATTTAATCTCTGGTTGGATGTCTACTCCAAACCTTGCCTTTATTGTATTCATTACTGGCTCTACGAAAGGAATAGCTTTTTCAACCTTTTCATATCTTTTATTCTTGAAATTATCTAACATTGATTTGTAGACCTTGACTGGAGCAATTTTTAATTCGGATTGATATACCCCAGCATTTGAATAGGAAATAAAGAACAGACAGAACATAAGGATTGTTATCGTACAAAATAGTTTCTTCACTTCTATATTGATGTTCTCTAATTCTAAAAGAGACTTCAATGCTTTTTCTGCTGCCTGCTGAGATAGAACACAAGCAACAGAGGCTATTTTACTTTCCTGCCAGCCAGCTTTTGCAAAGGCAAGGTCGTCTTTTGCTTTTGCAAGCCAGATTTTTGCCACTACTTTATTCTTTCCCATACAACACAATCCCTTTTGATAAAATTGTCCGAACAAAGATACTGTTCATTCCCTTCGCCCATTCCCACTCCTCTGGAGTATAAACCAGAGGCTCAACTGGATATTTAATTCCAAACTCTCTCCTTATGCTCTGTATTACCTCTACTACCCTATCTACAAATCGCTTGTGTGTCTTTTTTATAATTAGTAAATCTATATCTGAGGATTTTTTCTCTGCACTACTTCCATAAGAACCAAATAAGATTATCCTCTCAGGTTTGTAGTCTGAAACTATAAAATCAACTAACTTCTTTAATCCAAATAAGCCCTTAAATTTTGTATTCATAGATTTTTCCTGTTTTTTATCCCCGGTTTTGTAACAACCTGAACGATTACCAAATCTGATACCTGTATGTCGATTAAAAATCAAACACTGTTTCCAAGCTCACCCCATCATTCTTAAGCTCATCACCCTTTTCCATAGTCCGCTGATATGCGGCTCTAATCAAAAAGTGTTCTACTGGAGAAATATTAACCCCGATACTTATAGATTTGCGAGCACCCTTATTAGTTGTGTCTTCTTCCCATGGGTCAATGATTTCATATCTAATTGCCGGGGCAAGAAAATGGACATATTTTTCTTGTAGTATCTTGTAACTTGCGGCAATGTAAGCCGATGATTGGTGAATCTTTTTGTCAGCCCTTGGATTCTTGCTTGGGTTAACATCAATGCCTATTCTCCCATATTCACAAGCTACATCCAATTTATCTGACCCATAAAGCAGATGGTAAAAGGTATAATCACAACCATATGTTTCGCTATCGTTATATTTTGCCTTAAAGTATGAGCTGCCAAACTCCAAGCCTTCCATAGGCAATAAGGCTAACCTGACGCATACCGGTTTGTCACCATTGTTATCAAGATATTGCCGTGCATTTGTATGAAAATGCTCATACATATAGCCGGCTGAGTTAGTTCCCATCATATCTTCAAGCTTAAGGGTTTGATGTGAATCCCCCGGACCATTAGTCATGGAAACATTATAAAGCAAGGCAACTTGCTTGGTCAGGTTTTTCTTGCCAGAAACAAATACCCCTGTATCCCACCAACCGGAAGAACGCATTACATTTCGGTAGAGATAGGGTGCCACTGTGAATATCCTGAATTGAGATGGAGGATAATAACTTTTATCCTGTGTCCCTATTGGCACAAAATCCCTACCCATAGCAAGGCTGAACCACTCTTTTGGTGACCAGACACCCCGCAATTTACATATTTTAACACTTTCAGCCCTGTAAAGCTCAAATTCTGCCTCTGCCTTCAAGTCCGGATTGAGCTGTGAGAGGATGTCAATATATCCACTCATAGGAATAAAAACACTATGCCCAGCAAGTTTGGCATCACCTGCATTTGCATACTTCCCAAATTCATCCTTTCCATAGTTGTAGAATTGGCTTGTTAGAAACACATACATCTCAGGTAGAGCCGCCTTAAATCCATATTCCAACCCTTCCTCTTGAGCACTTACTGATGATGAAGTCAGTAAACCCAAAATTAGCCCAGTACAGATAGACAACGAAATTTTTTTACACATTTTCCTCTCCTCCTTTTGTTTCCAATCGATTTTTTAGATATTCCTTTATTTTTTCTAAGAAAGCACAATACAGCGGTTGTGTTTGTTCGATAAATTTTTTTATAGAATCCCATCTTATATCTAAGTATTCATGAGCAATGATGTTTCTTAGTCTTACCCATCCAGACAGTTTTTCAATCCCTTCTTTATCAAATTCATTTACTAAAGATAAAGAGAATGCTATCTCTCTATAAGTCTCTGGTAATGTTACCTTTTCAATGGTAAGGATTATTTTCGAAATATCAATCAAAGAATTTATAAGATTCTCAACCCATCTTTCTACATCCCTTCTTTTACTTCTCTGTGTCTTATAAACCTCCCATGTAAGTGGTTTAAATAGTTGATAGTCTTGTACCTCTTCTTTAAGGAAGTTTATATGTTTTATTAATCTTTCTTTTAATTCTTCTTTCATGTTTTCTTAACCTCTATCAAAAAATCATCAATAAGCATCTCCCTAAAATCAATAGCTAAAGAAGTAATTATTTCCATAAAATCTAAATAAATTCCCCAACTTTTAATGATGATAGGAATACCTCTAATGGCACTATCTGAAATTGTTGCCGGTGCGCGGTTAAGGGTAATAAGTCCTACCTCTTTCTTTAAGATTCTCTCCAGATCTGTCCATATTCTGGTCTCTTGG
Organism: Candidatus Desantisbacteria bacterium CG2_30_40_21; assembly: GCA_001873945.1. GTDB lineage: Bacteria > UBA9089 > CG2-30-40-21 > CG2-30-40-21 > CG2-30-40-21 > CG2-30-40-21. Next base: position 874 of record MNYI01000078.1, on the reverse strand, counting down.
TCATAATAAATAAGTTCTTCAACTTCAATTGGTTTGGTATGTTTTGGATAAAAATAGACCGCTATATCAACATCGGATGAAAGTCTTGCTTGAGCATTTGCATAGGAACCAAATAAAAAGGCAAAAGCTACCTCTTTTTTTTTATTAAAATATTCTGTCAACTCTTCAATAATGTTCTTTGTCCGAATATCTTCCATTTTATGACAACCTCCTTAAGCAAAAAGCATTTAGCCATAAATATAAGGGTTCAAGTGTCGGATTAATACTCTTACCTTCAGTATATCTCCCCTACCCCCTCACCTCTGGTATTTTCGAGACCAGTGACCAGTAGATTTCAAACTGTTCCAACACCTTGACAAAATCTTCAAAATTCATTGGCTTAGTAATATATGATGTGGCACCACCCTGATAAGATTTAATGATATCTTCATCTCTTTCTGATACAGTAAGCATAATAACCGGAATAGCCTTGTAGATGGGATGTGCCTTAATCTTTTCCAACACTTGGAAACCGTTCATCAATGGCATATTAATATCCAAAAGGATAAGCCCTGGCGTAGAATGTTTATCTTGACTATAAATACCCTCGTGCAAGATGAAATCCAATCCATCCTGCCCATTCCGAACAATATAAAGTTCATTTGTTACCTTAGTTTTCTTAAATGCCCGCTGGATAATAAGAATATCATCCTCATTATCCTCCATTAAAAGGATATTAATTGGTTTAAGATTTTCCATTGATTTTTCCTCCCTTGTATAATTAAGAATTATATAATTTTGTAACTACTCACCACAAAGGCACGAAGACACAAAAAGTTGATAAGTTGAATAGTTGATGGGTTGATAAGTGGATGAATTGATAGGAAATGTTTAT
>MNYI01000222.1 GCA_001873945.1 Candidatus Desantisbacteria bacterium CG2_30_40_21 | reverse complement strand
CCAGTTGTTGGTTAAAAAATATTTTCTTGAAAAAGGATACTATTATGAAACCCATAGAAAAGAATATACTGACAAAAAAATTGATAAAGACAAAATTGCCAACAACGAAAGGGTGTTTCAATCTTATGTCTCTTTATTCAAGGATATACCTCATGAAGCTAAGTCAAGTAAAAGCAAGATATTCGAAAGGTATTTCGATGATGTTTTTGATAACGGAAATGACAATCTTCCACAACAACTTTTAATTAGCCATAAATTGTTGACATTTATTGAGGAACAAGCAAAAAAATACTCTAACGAATGGAAGAATGAGGATGTTTTCTTAAATCATGCAGAATTGGCAATGGTATATATTGTCGGTAAAATTTATCCAAAAATAAAAACCGATGAGACTATTTTTAATAATATAACTTCATTGAAACGTATATATGCTTTTGCAATATTATTGTTACGCATCTTCATTGAATATGAAAAAAAGCGAGATATGGATTATTCACATAATAAGTTCTTCAAATCAAGAGACTTTACTGTTGTTATTAAAAAGATACACTTTGAAGAATATATTAGCTTTATTGAAAGCTCTGTCATACAGAATGATCCCCTTACTAACATCGTTCCAGAGGCTATAATTGAATTATGCAATTTACCGTCTGAGAAAATTGCAGTTTTTTATGAAGAAATCCGGAGGCACTATGGCATACAAGAATTTGCGTGAATTCATAAACCTCTTAGAAGAGAAAAATCTCCTGTTCAGGGTAAAACAAGAGGTAAACTGTGAACTGGAGATTACAGAGATTGCTGACCGTATGGTAAAAAAGGATGGTCCGGCATTATTATTTGAAAATGTTTTGGGGCATAACTTTCCAGTATTGATAAATACCTTTGCCTCTTATGAAAGAATGCAATTAGCCCTTGAGGTAAATAATATTAACGATATTGCCAAAAGGATTACAGACCTCTTAACCATGGAACCACCGGATACCATCTGGCAAAAGATACTGATGTTGCCAAAACTTCATGAACTCAGCCAGTTTATTCCAAAAAGGGTAAAAAATGGTCCATGTAAGGATGTAATTATCAAGGGTGATGCTGTTGATGTCTTAAAGTTTCCTGTACTTAAGTGCTGGCCAATGGATGCTGGACGGTTTATTACCCTGCCCATGGTTTTTACCAAGGATCTGCAAACACAAAGAATGAATGTAGGGATGTATCGTATGCAGGTATTTGATGAGAAAACCTGTGGAATGCATTGGCATATACATAAGGATGGTGCCAGACAGTATAAAAAATACGAAGAAGCAAATCAGCGGATGGAGATAGCTGTTGCTATTGGTGCTGATCCAGCCAGCATGTATGCTGCCACCTGCCCATTGCCTGAAAGCATAGATGAAATGCTTTTTGCAGGGTTCTTGCGTCGGGAGCCGGTGGAATTGATCAGGTGTGAAACCGTGGATATTGATGTGCCTGCTCAGGCAGAGATAGTCTTAGAGGGATACCTTGATCCTTATGAACGCAGGATTGAGGGTCCATTTGGTGATCATACTGGATTTTATTCCCCGGCAGATGCGTATCCCATATTCCATATCACCTGCATTACCCATCGAAATGATGCCATCTACCCTTGTACCATAGTTGGCAAACCACCTATGGAAGACTGTTTCTTTGGTAAGGCAACAGAGCGGATTTTTCTTCCGCTATTAAAACTTCAGCTGCCAGAGATTGTGGATATGAATCTTCCAATTGAGGGCATATTCCATAACTGTGTGATTGTTTCCATTAAAAAGGAGTTCGTAGGACAAGCAAAAAGGGTGATGCACTCTATCTGGGGCATGGGGCAGATGATGTTTACTAAGGTTATAATTATAGTTGATGAGGATGTTGATGTTCATAACCTGTCTGAGGTTACATGGAAGGTATTAAATTATATTGAGCCAAAACGGGATATTTCTTTTGTTGATGGCCCGCTGGATGTTTTGAATCATGCCAGTAATATTGCTGAGTATGGCTCAAAGATGGGCATAGATGCTACCACAAAGGGGGCAGCAGAGGGTATGGCTCGTGAATGGCCAACCTTGATTACTATGGATGAGGCAGTAAAAAAGCTGGTGGATGAACGATGGGAGGCTTATGGGTTTGAATAAACTAATGTCATTTGTGGAGTTAGTAAAATTTGAACATACCATCTTTGCCCTTCCCTTTGCCTATCTTGGAGCTATTTTAGCCTGCGGAGGAATCCCTTCGCTTTATTACTGGATATGGATTACCTTGGCTATGGTTGGTGCCAGAACAGCAGGCATGGCACTAAACAGATTGATTGATCGCTACATAGATGCAAAAAATCCAAGGACACAGATGAGGGCATTGCCAAAGGGACTAATTCCTCTCCGACAGGCATGGTTATTGGTGTGTGGTTCATTTATTTTACTCTTATTCTCAGCCTATAAACTCAATCCATTGTGTCTTATCCTTTCTCCATTTGCTGTGGCTATGCTGGTTATCTATTCCTACCTAAAACGATGGACATGGCTCTCACATCTTGGGTTAGGTCTTGTTTTGGCCTGTGCACCGATTGGTGGATGGATGGCTATACAAGAGAGATTAGATATTATTCCTCTGCTTCTTGGGCTTGGTGTCTTGTTTTGGGTGACTGGTTTTGACATCATTTATGGTACACAGGATGTGGATTTTGACAGGCAATCTGGGCTTTATTCTATCCCTCAATCCTTTGGAATAGCCCATGCCTTGATTACCTCAAGGTTTTTTCATATTTTTACTATTGTTGCTTTATTAATGATAGGAGTACTGGATAATTTGGGATTATATTACTGGTTTGGTGTAATAACCACAACCATTTTGTTAGTCTATGAACACAGGCTTGTTTCCCCAACAGATCTTTCCCGGGTCAATCAGGCATTTTTCACGATAAATGGTTGGATAAGTGTGGGGTTGTTTGGATTTACTGTTGCGGATGTTGTTTGGTAATTATTGTAACTACTCAGGGGTAAAGGCACAGAGAGGCAAAGGCACAGAGGGGCAAAGAAGTAGATTCCCATAGAAGTAACAATGTACCATTTTTCTGCTTTGTGCCTTTGCCCCTCTGCTCCTTTGCCTCTCTGTGCCTTTACCCCTGAGTAGTTACAATTATGGTATTACGACTATATGGAGGGATGTTAAATGGCTGGAGTAATTAAAGTTGCGGTTCTTGGTGCTGGTGGACTGGGTAAAGCATGTGCTGCGGTTATAGCAAAGAAAAAACAGATGAGGCTGGTAGCAATATGTGATAAGGAGGGGTATGCCTACTTGCCAAATGGACTTGATGCAGATGCTATTAGCCGGGTAAAGATTGGTGGAACGGTTGGTGACTTGGAATGTGGAAAACAGGTAGCAGACTCTATTGGTGAAATAGTAGGGATTTCCAAGGAAATTGATGGCATATTTATTGCCCTTCCCAATCTTCCAAATGATTTTATGTTTAATGTGGTTAAGAGGTTTATTTCAGCTGATTATAAGGGTTGTTTTACTGATGCCTTGAAACGAACAACTGCTATGGAGATGATGTTTGGGCTGTATGATCCATTAAAACAGGTAAAGAGTACATATATTACCGGTTGCGGTGCTACCCCTGGTCTGCTTACAGCAGCAGCAGTGATTGCGGCTCAATCATTTATTGAGGTAGAAAATGTCAATATTTGGTGGGGGGTTGGTATTGCTAATTGGGAGGAATATAAGGCAACCATTCGTGAGGATATTGCTCATTTGCCGGGGTGGACAGTAGATACGGCACTATCTATGAGTGATGAAAAAGTGGAGGATTTTCTTGATAAGACGAACGGAATCCTTGAGTTACATGAAATGGAACATGCAGATGACTTGCTCTTGGAACGGATAGGGGTGGTTGATTCAAGGGATAAGGTTACGGTTGGTGGAATAATGGATACCAGAAATGCGAAAAAACCTGTTTCAACAACCATGACACTTACAGGAATAACCTTTGATGGTAAACGATCATCACACAGATTTATTCTTGGTGATGAAACAGGCATGGCTGCAAATGTTATTGGCCCGGCACTTGGATACCTTAAACGGGCATTATGGCTGAATCAGCATGAAATATATGGTATCTATGGTTCAACAGAATTTATGCCGTGTGTGGTAAGATGAGTTCAGCTAAGGGTCTGTCCTGAAATTGAAAGTCTGAAAAAGATCAAGGTGAAGATGGGATGAAAGAGGGAAAAAGATAGTATCAATTCCCATTTTTGATTTATGGTAAAAATTGTAAAATATAGAATGTGTCTCTAATAGCATACTCTTGCAAAAAATAGTCGCTGTCCCTATTTATACCTATTTATCCACAGCAATTCTTATTATGAAACTTGGCGAGCAATAAATGCAGCCCAACATTCTATGTTGGCTTTATAAAATGGGGATGTATAAACCAAGATAGAATCTTGGGCTACCCCATTAATGCCATAATGAGAATTGCTGGCATCTCCAAAAAAGTGGTTGACAAGATTAAGTGGGAGTGGTATAATTAAATTGTTATAGAAAAAAATGAGAATGATACGGAGTTAAAAATGAAGATAAAAGAGATAGAGAACCGATATAAAGATGAATGGGTATTGATTAGCTGTAAAGATATAAATGAAAATTTTGAAGTGAATGATGGAGAAGTTTTTATCATTCCAAGGATAAAGATGAAGTATACTCCGTTGCTTCATAAATTATGATTAATTAGAGGGAATAGTGACGGAATTTGTTCTCTGGTTGGAGTACATTAGCTTGCTAATGTTCAGCATTCGAAGACTGCTGTTTCTGGAAGAACTATATGAGGGCTTTTAGATGATTTTTGAGTAAGAGACAGAGGTATTAGCTTCGCTAATACAGCATTAGCAAGCTAATGCACTCCGACTAATGCACTCCGATTTGTCAAGCTACTTAATCGTAATTTATGAGGTAATGGAGTATATATTCAGGAGAGATTCTTGCTCGATAAACAAAACGAATAAAAATATCTACTCAAACTGCTTAATCCGATTACTAAATTAAATGAAGTAGGAGGTAATTAATAATGCCCCAAAGAGCTGTCAAATTGAAAATACCATTTACGCAATTACTGAAAATTGTTGAGCAACTATCACCTAATGAAAGGGTAGTTCTTCGTAAACAGTTAGTGAGAGAAAGACAACTATCATGGCAGGAGAGATTTGGAAAAGCATTAGACTATTTAGGGGAGCGAAACAAGGGAATATCACTTGAAAAAGTAGAATCAGATATCGCAAGAGCTGTTAAAGAAGTGAAGGCTATGCATGAAGGAAATTAGGGTAGTAATTGATACTAATATCTTCATGAGTGGAATTATATCACCTCATGGTATTCCACGGAAGATACTTGAATCAGTTCGTAAGAAAAATTTTGTTTTTGTCACATCAGAAAAAATTAATGAAGAAATTATGGAGGTACTGCATAGAGATTATATCTATAAAGAATATGGTCTTAATGAGGAGATTATTGACGATATTTCAGCTCTTCTCTATGAAGGAAGTGAGTTGGTTGAAGGATTATATGAGGTAGTAAAGGGAGTCCCCGAAGATTTCAAAGATGATAAATTTTTAGCATGTGCTTTAGAAGGAAAGGCAGATTATCTTGTTTCTGGAGATAAACATTTGCGTAACTTGAAATATTATCATGACATTCAAATTATTAACCCTCAACAATTTATCGAGATGCTTGAGCAGAAATGTTAGTTA
>MNYI01000036.1 GCA_001873945.1 Candidatus Desantisbacteria bacterium CG2_30_40_21 | reverse complement strand
TCATAGTGCTTTATATGATACACTATTTTTTTTAGAAAGTCAACAATATTTTTCGACCCTGTGCAATCGGAATTAATCACACAAAGACACAAAGAACACAAAGGATAGAAAAGAAGAAAAATCTCATATATCTTTGTGATCTCTGTGGCTTTGCGAGAAGAAATAAGTGAGACTTGTGAGCTTTGCGTCTTTGCGAGAAGAAATAAAGGTTCTTCAAGCTCTGCGAACTTTGCATAATCTTTGTGTTCTTTGTGTTAAAAAAACTCGCTTGCACAGGTGGATATTTTTCGACCTGTGTGGTTAGGATTCGATACAATTGGGAATATCAGAACACATCCCATATTCCACCAGCTCACCATAAAAAAACTTGACTGATAGGTAATGAGATGGTATAATGTATTTGTAGCTACTCAACCACAGATGGACGCAGATGAACACAGATAATAAGCGTCCATCTGCGTCCATCAGTGGCTGAGTAGCTACATTATAATTACAATTTGAGGTGAAATAATGGGCATAAAGGCACCAAGGGGAACAGTGGACATTCTTCCACAGGATATGGAAAAGTGGCATTTTATTGAAGATATTGCCAGACAAACTATTAGCTGTTATGGTTATCAGGAGATTCGGACACCTATCTTTGAGGCAACTGAGCTCTTTGTCCGTGGGATTGGGGATTCAACAGATATTGTCAATAAAGAGATGTATACCTTTCAGGATAAAAAAGGCAGATCCATTACCTTGAGACCAGAAAACACCGCAGCAGTGGTTCGAGCATATCTGGAACATAACCTTGGCATTCAGCAGGGTAGTTTGATAAAGCTGTTTTATATGGGACCTATGTTCAGATATGAAAGACCCCAGGCTGGAAGACAACGGCAGTTTTATCAATTTGGAACAGAAGCAATTGGCAGTGTGCATCCGGGGTTGGATGCTGAGGTTATAGCCATGGCACTACAGATATTTGAACAAGTTGGAATTGTTGGACTTAAGGCAGAGCTTAACTCGGTTGGCTGCAATGAATGTCGAACAAGCTATCATGCAGTCTTGCTTGAATATTTTCGTAACCATATAAGCCAGATGTGCCCTGATTGTCAGATGAGATTAGAAAAAAATCCCATGAGAATATTGGATTGCAAGGCTAAAACCTGCCAGATTTATATCAGCCAGTGCCCAACAGTGATTGATTCTGTATGCCCTGCCTGCCGAAATCACTTGGATGAGGTGATAAAATACTTGCAACTTATGGGTATTTCACCAATACTAAACCCAAGGCTTGTCCGTGGTCTTGATTATTATACCAAAACAGCCTTTGAGATACGGGATGAATCCCTTGGGGCACAAAATGCCGTTGCTGCTGGTGGCAGATATGATAACTTAGTCCGTGATATGGGTGGACCCGCTACTCCGGCAATTGGATTTGCTGCGGGTATGGAACGAATTATACTTGCCATGAAAAATAAAGATATTGAACCAATTGGAAAGCAAAATATGGTTTATATTGCAGTAACAAGTGAAGAGGTCAGGGATAAATCTGCTGCTTTGGCTCAAAGGTTACGGGCTGACAATATTCCGGTAGAGTTGTCCTGGGATAAAAAAAGCCTGAAATCTCAATTTCGTCATGCAGCTAACATGAATGCCAGATATACCATTATTGTTGGCGACAGTGAGATTAATCAGGGAAAGGTTATGCTCAAGGATATGACCAAAGAAGAACAACAGTTGATAGCTGTGGAAGAATTATCGGCATGGTTCAAAAGTGGGTAACACATTTCGAGCTGTGCAAGCGGAAATTCACCACAGAGACACGGAGGCACGGAGAATAATTCGAGCTGTGCAATAAGGTTTTAATCCACAGAATCCACAGATTACACAGATTATGGGAGAAAGATGGAAAAAAGAGATCCGAAGATATATGATTATTGTATTTTAATCTGTGGAAAACTGTGAAATCTGTGAATAAAAATCTGTGGATATATTGATTGCACAGGTCGAAGCATATTAGAATTTTCTCAACAAGAAATTGAGGAACGCGTGAAGGTATCAGCTTTAACTTATGAGTGTTTAGGATATTATAATGCAATTGAACATTTAAAAAAACTATAGCGGATGTTCCAGAATTTTAAATGACAATTACATCCCTTAACCATATTATTTTCTATCGCTTACAGATGACATATGGTTCTACAGGTGAACTTGATTGCCTGCCCATCCCTCAAAAATCTCCCTGAGCTTACCATTGACAATTAATATACAATATCCAGCCAATGCTGTTATCTGGCAATTTTACCTGATAGTACCACTTCTTTGAATCATCTATAAGTATAAGTTGTATCCCATCAGATACTTTTGTAATTACTGGATATGTTTCGCCAGGTCCTGAACGAATCGGACTATCATTTACTGTAACGGTAACGGTTCTTATTTGTTTGGATGGTTGTTTGGATGGTTGTCTCACGGATAAAACTGGTATTTTATCTGCTTGCTGAATCTTAATCTTATAATGACTTGCGTTGCTCCAGTTGCCAGCATAATCCCTTGCCTTTATATGGAAATAATAGATGCCGTCTACAAGTGAAACATTATGGATATAAGCCGTATTTGTCCCCTCTATTAAGTCATCCGGTATTGTCCCTGAATTCTCGTCTAACTGATAACTATATCCTGCAAGACCAGAGGCATCGTCGGAAGATGTATTCCACATAAGGGATGGGGTATTAGCAGCATACCATTTGTTAGGATCAGGATGGCTAATCGAGTAGATGACAGGGGTAGCAGGGGGTTGGGTATCAACCTGAATTTTATAATGATTTGCGTTGCTCCAATTGCCAGCATGATCACTGGCCTTGATATGAAAATAATAGGTGCCGTTTGCAAGTGAAACATTATGAATATAAGCTGTATTTGTCCCGTCTATGGTGTCATCTGGTATTGTCCATGAATTCTCGTCTAACCAATAACTATATCCTGCAAGACCAGAGACATCGTCGCAAGATGTATTCCATGTAATGGATGGGACATTAGCAGCATACCATTTGCTTGGATCAGGGTGGCTACTCGAGAAGATGACAGGAATATCAGGTGATTTTGCATCAACCTGAATCTTATAATGATTCGCGTTGCTCCAGTTTCCAGCATGATCCCTTGCCTTGACATGAAAATAATAAATGCCGTTTGTAAGCGGAACATTATGAACATAAGATACATCTGCCCCCTTTATTGTATCATTTGGTATCGTATTCGATTTCTTATCTATCAGATAACTATATCCTGCAAGACCAGAGGCATCGTCGCAAGATGCAGTCCATGAAAGGGATGGGATATTAGCAGTATACCATTTACTCTGATCAGGATGGCTAATCGAGAAGCTAACAGGAACATCAGGGGGTTTTGTATCAACCTGAATCCTATAATGATTTACATCGCTCCAGTTTCCAGCACGATCCCCTGCCTTAATATGAAAATAATAGATGCCGTTTGCAAGTGAAACATTATGAATATAAGCTGTATTTGTCCCGTCTATGGTGTCATCTGGTATTATCCATGAATTCTCATCTATCAGATAACTATATCCTGCAGGGCCAGAGGCATCGTCGCAAGATGCAGTCCATAAAAGGGATGGGGTATTAACAGCATACCATTTGTTCTGATCAGGATGGCTAGTCGAGGAAATGACAGGAGCATCAGAGGGTTTTGTATCAACCTGAATCTTATAATGATTTGCATTGCTCCAATTGCCGGCATAATCCCTTGCCTTAATATGAAAATAATAGATGCCGTTTACAAGTGGAACATTACGAACATAAGCTGTATTTGCCCCCTCTATTGTATCATCCGGTATTGTCCCTGAATTCTTATCTATCAGATAACTATATCCTGCAAGACCAGAGACATCGTCGCAAGATGCAGTCCATGAAAGGGATGGGGTATTAACAGCATACCATTTACTCTGATCAGGATGGCTAATCGAGAAGATGACAGGAATATCAGGGGATTTTGCATCAATCTGAATCTTATAATGACTTGCATTACTCCATGTTCCAGCATGATCCCCTGCCTTAATATGAAAATAATAAATGCCGTTTGCAAGTGGAACATTATGGATATAAGCCGTATTCGCTCCCTCCATGATGTCATCTGGTATTGTCCCTGAATTCTTATCTATCAGATAACTATATCCTGCAAGACCAGAGGCATTGTCTTTAGATGCAGTCCATGTAAGGGATGGGGTATTAGCAGTATACCATTTGTTTGGATCAGAATGGCTACTTGAGGAAATGACAGGAATAGTAGGAGGTTGGGTATCGATTTGAATCTTGTAATGACTTGCATCGCTCCAGTTACCATCAGAATCCCTTTTCTTAATATGAAAATAATAAATGCCGTCGGCAAGTGAACCATTAGGAATATAATCCTTATTCGTCCCATCTATGATGTCATCTGGTAGTGTCCATAAATCCTGATCTATCAGATAACTATATCCTGTAAGACCAGAGGCATTATCCCATATAAAGGATGGGATATTAGCAGCATACCATTTGCTTGGATCAGGATGGCTAGGCGAGAAGATGACAGGAATATTCGGTGGTTCCGGCACAGGATTCGGTGGTTCCGGCACAGGATTCGGTGGTTCCGGCACAGGATTCGGTGGTTCCGGCACAGCTTTGTTGCCAAACCTTACAGAAATAGCCACTCTGTGAGTTGCCTCAAATTTCTCATAAGGTAGATAGGCATAATCAATCTGTAAAGGTACTCTGCCCTGCGTCCTTACCCCAAACCCTACGGTAGGACCATGCCCATCCTCAGAGTCATAACCACATCGCAGGGCAATTATATTTAGCAGATAACCTTCAAACCCAATACAAGCAATCATCTTTTTTTCAGATAGAATATTTACCAACTCACCACTGATTGTAAGCCCTGAATTTGTCCATGCAAGCCCTGTCCTTATGGTTGTAGGAAGAGTAAAGCCTTTATCAATAAACCTTATATTTGTTCCAATATTCTGAAATGCAAGCCCCAATCCCACACATTTTGTCTTATATAAAAATCCCATATCATATGCAAGTCCTGTTGCACCATTATCCCCAATCTTTTGTGAGCATACTTTTCCTGTAACACCAACAGAGATCTGGTCAGTAAGACTTATCCCTCCGGCTACGCCAAATATTCCATCCATTTCCCGAAAGGTTTTCCCTGTCCCTTGAGGTTGTGCCTCAGTTGTTGTCTGTATTTCATCAGTAAGGAGCATATTGGCAAAACCACCAATATCGACATTCATTGTTCTTAGCGGATACACACCGCTTACACCAGTATAAGCGACATCTTCAAGCCATCTTGTATGTTCAAGGCTTATCTGTCCTGATTTAATCTGTCCAAGCCCAGCAGGGTTATAATGGACAGTCGATGCATCATCTACTACAGCACAAAAAGCCTTGCCCATGGCAGATGCCCGGACACCCATACCCATCTTTAGAAATGGCATGGCTGTAGTACATGCCCCATTACCCCAACAAATAGAGGGCATTCCGATTACCAAGATGGTTAATAATGATAATAATTTTTGTCGAGTAGACATCTTTTGCAACCTCCTTTGATTGCTTAATACCCCTCACAGAACCGTGCTTGAGGCTTTCCCTCACACAGCTCGAAAGACAACACATTCTCAATGCGAGGATAGAGTATATGTCAGGTGATATATACTCGGTAACGGCAATAAAGTTACACTTCACAAAGTTTTAGGAACTGCTTCCAGTTATAGCTTATCTGTAACTACTCAGGTAAAGGAATTTACCACTCAAGACACAAAGGTATACAGTAACTACTTGTAGCTATATTGGACGGAAAAAACTACGAAATACGCGAAAAACCGCGAAAATTAATAATCAGAAGG
>MNYI01000092.1 GCA_001873945.1 Candidatus Desantisbacteria bacterium CG2_30_40_21 | reverse complement strand
TTCCCCTCTGTGATCTGTCATTCCCGCTTGTCGGGAATCCTTCTTTGTTAAGCACAGCAGATGTGGCAGGATAAAAAGAAGGATTCTGGACAAGCCAGAATGACAAGGAGAGGAAGGATTCTGTCGATTCGTAGTTTATCTCAGGTATGTGGAACTGGTGGAATAAATAGATTGCAATCTGGGTTAAATTGTGATACAATATCACCAACAATATCAAGTCATTACTTAGGAGTCAAGAAAAAATAAGTTGTACACCAAGAGTTACTCAAGACGCTTGGCTGGCAAGTCTGACAAGTCTGACAAGTCTGACTTGTCAGACTGTTCGTAAGCAACGAACAACGAAACCAGCCAAGATGGATCGGTGGCATGACTGTACAAGTTATTTTTTCTTGACGACTTACTTAGAAGGAGCTATCACAATGATTCATGCAACTACTATTCTGGGTGTTTCTCGCAACGATCAGATTGCAATTGGTGGAGATGGACAGGTAAGTCTGAACCAGACCATTATGAAATCAGGGGCAAAAAAGGTTAGACGCATGTATAAGGATAAGGTTCTGGCTGGTTTTGCCGGATCAGCGGCTGATGCATTTACCCTGTTTGAACGATTTGAAACAAAACTTGAAGAATATCACGGAAATCTTTCAAGGGCAGCGGTTGAATTGGCAAAAGAATGGCGTACAGATAAATACCTGCGTAAATTAGAGGCATTGCTTGCTGTTATTGATAAAAAAAATGCCTTTATTATCTCTGGAAGCGGAGAGGTGATTGAGCCTGATGATGGGGTTGTTGCCATAGGCTCTGGTGGAGTTTATGCCTTAGCAGCAGCCCGGGCATTAATCAGTCATACGGATATGAATTCAGAACAAATAGTCAGGGAATCACTCCTGATTGCCTCAAGAATATGTGTTTATACAAATGATCAGATAACGGTGGAAACATTGGCATGAAAATAATTGCTGACCTTCATATTCATTCATGCTTTTCCAGAGCAACAAGCAAGTCACTTAATCTGGAAAATATTTACAGATGGGCACAACTTAAAGGGGTTCATCTGGTAGGGACTGGTGATTTCACCCATCCTGCATGGTTTGCTCAAATAAAGGACAAGCTTGAATCCACAGGTGATGGGTTATTCAGGTTAAAATCAGCCTATTGCCAGACAATAGATGCTCAAATACCAGCATCCTGTTGTGAAGAGGTGCGATTTATCCTTTCGGTCGAGATAAGCAATATTTATAAACAGGGCAACAAGGTGCGAAAGGTTCACAATCTTATCCTTGTGCCAGAGCTTTCTGATGCAATTAATATCCAAAAAGTATTGGAAAAAATTGGCAACATTAGATCAGATGGCCGACCTATCCTTGGGCTTAGCTCCAGAAATCTGTTAGAAATTATTCTATCCATAAATCCCAAATCCATCCTTATCCCTGCCCATATCTGGACGCCATGGTTTTCTGTACTTGGCTCAAAATCAGGGTTTGATTCCATTCAGGAGTGTTTTGAAGACCTGAGCGAGCATATCTTTGCCCTTGAAACTGGATTATCCTCTGACCCACAAATGAATTGGCGTGTATCTTCTTTAGATAGATTTGCCCTTGTTTCTAATTCTGATGCCCACTCTCCGGAAAAGATTGGCAGGGAAGCAACTATATTTAATATACAACCCTCTTATAATGCCCTTTTTCACGCCCTTCAAACCCATGACAACATAGAGGCTACCATTGAATTTTTCCCTGAAGAAGGAAAATATCACATGGATGGCCATCGTAAGTGTCAAACAATGCTTGACCCAAAGGCAACCATAAAAAATCATGGATTATGTCCTGTATGCTGCAAACCTGTAACCATTGGGACATTAAGCAGGGTAGAAAACCTTGCTGATAGGCAAATTAGCGAAATGCCACAGGGTGCGAAGCCATACTGCAGCATTATCCCGCTAATAGAAATACTTTCAGAGATTCATGGTTGTGGGGTAAAAAGCAAAAAGGTGCAGAAAATCTACCATGACATCCTTGCCATGATTGGACCGGAGTTACAAATATTAATGGATACATCACTTGAGGATATAAGCCATAAACACAGTCCTCTGCTTGCTGAAGCAATATCACGGATGCGGCAAGGTATCATCCACATTGAGGCTGGTTATGATGGTGAATTTGGGAAGGTGAAGGTCAGGCTGTAGGGTACTGTCCCCATTTTCCCCAGACCACTTGTCCATTCATCTGAGGGACAAATAAAGAAACACAGACAAGAATGCCTGTGCTACACTCCTTGTCCCCCGACAGGCTGTTACGGAATAGAAACTTGGCATGAGAGGCACACAATATGCCGTTCACATTTCCTTGCCAGATACCATATCGTAGTATGCCAGTACCCTCGATTTTTAGTTCCGTAACAGCCTGCCGAGCTGGTGAGGGATTAGGGTTTTTCAGCAGGGGCATTTGCAACGCTTTCCTAATAAAACTATCGTACAACTCAAGATTTTTCTTGACTTATTCCAACTTTAGGTGTAAAATTTAATCCTTATGAGAAAATACAAAAATCCTTTCCCAACCGCAGATATAATTATTGAATTAAAAAAACAGTTCCCTTCACCATGTCCCTCTCCTCAAAAGGGAGAGGGGATTAGGGGCATTGTCTTGATAAAGAGAAAAAATCCACCCTATGGCTGGGCAATTCCTGGTGGATTTGTAGAGTATGGAGAAAGCATGGAACAAACCGCTGTCCGAGAGGCAAAAGAGGAAACAGGTCTTGATATCAACCTCATCTGCCAGCTTCATACATACTCTGCCCCTGACCGTGATCCAAGACATCATACCATTACCACGGTGTTTGTAGCTCAGGCAGATGGTGAGCCTAAAGCAGATGATGATGCAGCAGAAGTTGGAATATTTAAGGAAGATAACCTTCCTGAGGATATTGCCTTTGATCATCGAGAGATTCTGGCTGATTATTTTTTGCTTAAGAAAAAAGGAGGACTTTTATGAATGTAATTCTGAAAAAGGATGTTCCTGGTCTTGGAAAGGCAGGGGATGTAAAAACAGTGGCTGAGGGTTATGCTAAAAATTTTCTATTTCCCAAGGATCTGGTCTTGCTGGCTACAACAAGTAATATCAAATCCCTTGAGGATAAAAAGAAACAGGTTGCCTCGTTTGCAGCAAAGGAAAAATCAACGGCAATAGATTTTGCGGAGAGGTTAAAAGGGCTTACCCTTACTGTAAAAAAGAAGGCTGGTGAGGGGGAAAAGCTCTTTGGGTCAGTGTCTACTGATGATATTGTCAATGCCTTAATGCGGCATAAGTTAAAGGTAGAAAAAAAGATGATCAACCATGACCCTATAAAATCACTGGGAGAGTATACTGCAAGCATTAAGCTTTATCAGGGAATATCAGCAACGGTTAAGATTATGGTGGAAAGGGAGTAATTATGTCTATAGAAAAGATTCCACCTCAATCAATAGAGGCAGAGATGTCAATGCTTGGTGCTATGCTTATGGATAAGGATGCTATAGGTAGTGCCATAGAATTGATTGAGGATGATTATTTTTATCGGGGTGTCCATCAAAGGATATATCAAGCCATCATCTCTCTTTATGAGAAAAATGAGCCAGTAGATATTGTTACCTTATCTGAGCAATTGCAGCATAATAATGAGTTGGCATCTGTAGGCGGTTCTGTTTACCTGACGGCACTCTTAAATAGCGTCCCAACCGCAGCAAATATAAAATATTATGCCAAAATTGTTCAGGACAAGGCGTTATTACGCAAGCTGATAACCGTTGCTACAAATATTGTGACTATGGGGTATGAAGGCGGAGAGGATGTTACCAATGTACTTGACCAAGCTGAACGAATGATATTTGATGTTGTCCAAAAAAAGATAACTCGTGAGTTTGTGCCGCTTGAGGCTATACTTCATGACAGTTTTGAGTTGATTGAAAAGCTCTACAAGCAAAAAGAGCATGTTACTGGTGTGCCAAGTGGTTTTGTTGATCTGGATAAATATACCTCAGGATTTCAGCCATCTGACCTGATAATTATCGCTGGAAGAACATCCATGGGTAAAACGAGCTTTGCCCTTAATATAGCCATGAATGCTGCCATAAAATCAAAAGTGCCAGCAGGGATATTCAGCCTTGAGATGAGCAAGGAGCAATTGGTGCAACGGGTATTGTGTGCTGAGGCAAGGGTGGACGCCAATAAGCTGCGTACAGGATACTTGAGTGAGTCTGATTGGCCTAAATTAACCACAGCAGCCGGGGTGTTAGCCGAGGCACCCATTTATATTGATGATACACCCTCCCTTTCTGTCCTTGAGATACGGGCAAAGGCGAGACGACTTAAGGCACGGCATAATATTGGATTAATTATTGTGGATTATCTCCAGTTAGCTAGAGGAACATCATCGCGGGGTAGGGATAATAGGCAACAAGAGGTTTCTGAAATCTCCAGATCATTAAAGTCGTTAGCCCGAGAGATAAATGCACCGGTTATCGCCTTATCCCAGCTTTCACGAGCACCAGAGGCAAGAACAGATAAAAAACCAATGCTCTCAGACTTACGGGAATCCGGAGCCATTGAACAAGATGCTGACTTGGTAATGTTTGTTTACCGGGAAGAGTATTATAAACCAACTGAGGAAAATCAGGGTATTGCTGAAATCATTATTGGCAAGCAAAGGAATGGACCCACAGGCACGGTAAAATTAACATTTATCAATCGCTTTACCAGATTTGAAAACTTGGAAAGGGTGGAAGAATAATTGGGATATTTAATTGAACAAATCGGGAAAAAAATAATTGCCGGGCTGGAGGAATTGGGAAAAATAGCTGCCCTCCTTCAACAAATCATTGTTCAAGGGGCAAAAAAACCATTTAATATAAAGCATTTTGTCCAGCAGCTTGTAACAATTGGTGTTGACACTATACCTATAGTAAGTCTGATGTCTGTCTTTGTGGGCATGGTTCTTGGGTATCTGGCATACCTCCAGTTTAAGATGGTGGAGTTAGAGTCGTATACCGGCAGTCTGGTAGCAGCATCCTTGACCATGGAACTTGGACCGGTTATGACTGCTATTATTGTTTCAGGAAGGATTGGTTCTGCTACAGCCGCAGAAATAGGCACCATGAAGGTTACTGAACAAATAGATGCCCTGCGCACCCTGGCTACTGACCCGATTAAATACTTAGCAGTTCCCAGATTCTATGCAGCCTTGATCATGCTTCCAATTCTGACTGTGTTTTCTGATATTATTGGTATGTTTGGCGGATACATGATAGGGGTGTGGAAGTTTGGGATACGGAACCAGATATATATCCAGAATAGTATAGATTTTCTCCAGCCTATTGACATCATAAATGGATTGGTAAAAACCATTATCTTTGGCGGATTGATTATTACCGTTAGTTGTTACAAGGGATTTACCTGTACTGGCGGGGCAGAGGGTGTTGGTAAAGCTACTACCGCAGCGGTTGTGCTTTCAATTATGACTGTGCTTATCTCGGATTTTTTGCTGACGATGATATTGTATTAGTGGAGATAGCGATAAAGCTCAGTTGCGGCGTACTCGACATCAACTGTAGCAATTAATTAGACTATTATTTTTTACCACGAAGAGCACGAAACACACGAAGATTTTATAAAACAAACTTTTTTATACTTTTCTTCAATCTTGGCATTATTCATAAGTAGATTCAAGTAAACTTGGACAGAGGGATCGATGTACTTCTATGGCACATCCGATAACTTTATTGGATATTTTGTCAAATTTCACTTCGTGTTCTTCGTGTCCTTCGTGGTTTAATCTCTTATTTTTACCACGAAGAGCACGAAACACACGAAGATTTTAGAAAACAAACTTTTTTATACTTTTCTTCAATCTTGGCATTATTCATAAGTAGATTCAAGTAAACTTGGACAGAGGGATCGATGTACTTCTATGGCACATCCGATAACTTTATTGGATATTTTGTCAAATTTCACTTCGTGTTCTTCGTGTCCTTCGTGGTTTAATCTCTTATTTTTACC
>MNYI01000148.1 GCA_001873945.1 Candidatus Desantisbacteria bacterium CG2_30_40_21 | reverse complement strand
ATAGGTTGATATGTTGATGAGTTTATAGATTAAAGGAACACAGATTCATAATTCATAAACATTTCCTATCAATTCATCCACTTATCAACCCATCAACTATTCAACTTATCAACTTTTTGTGTCTTCGTGCCTTTGTGGTGAGTAGTTACAGGGGATAAACCTTTATTTCCTCTCGCAAAGCCACAGAGATCACAAAGACATATGAGATTTTTCTTCTTTTCTGTCCTTTGTGTGCTTTGTGTCTCTGCGAGAAGAAATTCCGTTTGCACAGGTCGAAATTTTTTGGCAACTTGCCCTGTAGCTGATGTATTATCCAGCACTAACACATTTTTGCTTGACAATCTTCTTTTTCTATGGTAAAATAATTAACTACTGGGAGAAAAGGAGGTGATGTTTTGCAGTTACGAATATTTTTTGGAGGGTGTTTGCTGGTTACTTCTTGTTTGGTGCTTATGAATTTTACCCAGCCAGCAAAGATTTCTGTCCAGGTGGATGGAAAATTTATTGATCTGAAAACAGATCAACAGACAGTAGGTGGAGCTCTTGAAGAATGTCATGTCGAGGTTGGACCAAACGATATTGTTAAACCTGATGTATTAACAAATATCCATGATGGGTTGGATATTAGAATCTATCGTGTCCAGAAAAAAACTAAGGAACAAGGTTATTCCATCCCTTATTCTACGATAATCCGATATGATAATTCTATGCCTAAAGGAAATGAGAAAATAACACAGGCTGGAAAAGAAGGAAAGCGGAACCTGCAAACAGATATGCTTTATATCGATGAGGTGATGATTGGCTTAAAAGAGACAAAAAAAACAGTGGAAGAGCCAACTCAAAAGATTATATCTGTTGGAACAAAAAGGATAATTCAACCATTATCCATGACTGCTAAGGTTAAAAATATCCTTAACATGGGTGCCACTGGTTATTCCCGCCATGTTCAATCTTGTGGTAAATGGGCAAAATGGGGGCGAACCCGTATGGGACTAAAGGCAAAATATGGGGTGGTAGCTGTTGACCCCAGAGTTATTTCTCTTGGTACCCGGTTACATGTTGAGGGATATGGTCCTGCCATTGCTGCAGATATTGGAGGTGCTATAAAAGGAAAAAGGATTGATCTTTGTTTTGATACCCATCAGGAAGCGGTTAATTATGGATATAAGTCCGTAAAGGTGTATGTGTTGGAGTAGGGAGGAAAGTTGATAGGTTAATAGGGTTGATAGGGTTGATAGGTTGATAAGTTTGGAGGAACATCAACTCATCAACCCATCAACTTATCAACTCTAATTAAAACTGGAGGTGCTTTTTATGGAAATGCCTATTTTGGTTGTGCTGGGTGGCTTAATCTTGCTTATTGTCAGTGGTGTCAAGATACTTCAGGAATATGAAAGGGGTGTGGTGTTCAGGCTGGGCCGTTTGATTGATCATGAAAGGGGACCTGGGATTATTTATATTATTCCAGGCTTTGAAAAATGGGTAAAGGTGGATATGCGAACCATGACATTGGAGATTCCGCCTCAGGAGATAATTACTCAAGATAATGTTACTATCAGGGTAACTGCTGTGGGTTATTTTCGGGTAGTTCGTCCACAGGATGCTATTACCAAGATAACCAATTATACTTATGCAACTTCACAGATTGCTCAAACAACCTTAAGAAGTGTTCTCGGGCAGTCAGACATGGATGAATTGTTATCCCAGCGAGAACAGATAAATCAAAAACTTCAACATATTATTGATTCTCAGACAGAACCATGGGGTATCAAGGTGAGCGTTGTTGAGGTTAAGGATGTTGAATTGCCTGAGAATATGAAAAGAGCCATGGCAAAACAGGCAGAGGCAGAAAGGGAACGAAGGGCAAAGATCATCCATTCCGAAGGGGAATTTCAGGCTTCAGAAAAACTTGCAGATGCAGCAGCAGTATTGGCAAAAAACCCAATGGCTTTGCAACTTAGATATTTACAGACATTAACCGAAGTATCCGCTGAAAAGAATTCAACCATAATCTTCCCGGTACCAATAGATTTTATGGAAGCATTCAGGGGAATGATGAATAAAATAGCGGACAAGTAATATCGTCACCATTAAGGAGTCAAGAAAAATAAGTTGTACACCAAGAGTCACTCAAAACGCTTGGCTGGCAAGTCTGACAAGTCGGCCTGTTCGTAAGCGACGAACAACGAAACCAGCCAAGATGGATCGGTGACACGACTTCTGCAAGTTATTTTTTCTTGACGACTAAGTGTGTGATCGGTAATCGGGTGATCGATAATCGGTAACTCCTACCATTGCCAGCAAGGAACAATTATCTGCACCGATAACCTGATTACTGATCACCGATCACACAGGTATTTGGAGCAGGATGATGGTTCATTTCTTCCTATTAATGATAAGCATAATACTTATTGCCTCTTCATCGGCAGCCTCTGGAGTAGCATTTCTTAAGATAGATGTTGGTGCCAGAGCAGCAGGTATGGGTGGGGCATTCGTTGCTGTGGCAGATGATATTTCAAGCATCTGGTGTAATCCTGCCGGTCTTTCCATGATAAAAAGTGAGGAAATTGTTCTGCATCATCAGGATTGGCTGCAAGATACCCGTTATGAATGCCTTGGTTATGCTTATCCAGCTCAAAATCTTACTTTGGGAGTAAGTCTTAATCATCTCTCTACAAATCATATCCCTGAAATATTAAATGTAAATGATAAACCATCGTCAACAGGCAGGCTGTTTGGTGCCTCAGATATGTCTGGAATGTTTGCTGTAAGTAAACAGATGAGCAAACAAATCTTCATCGGCTGCGGGATAAAATACCTTCAAGAACAACTTGATAATACTACTGTAAATGCCGGGGCAATTGACCTTGGTTGTCTCTATACCCCAAACAATTCTTTTTGCCTTGCCTCAAGTATACGAAATATTGGTTCACAAATGCAAATGGATAAAGATACTTTTACCTTACCCCTGATGTATCGTACCGGTGTAGCGTGGAAGACTGAATCCTTATGTTTTGGGATTGAGTTAAATAAGGCAAGGGGCAGGGAATTGAGAGGTTGTGCCGGGGTTGAGCTAAAGATAAATAACCCAATAACCGTAAGGTGTGGCTATCAATTCTTGACAGATAATGATCGTGGCAGTTTTAAGGGTATACCTGATAGGGTATCCCTTGGCTTTGGCGTGAAAATCGGCGGAACAACCATGGATTATGCCTTTGCACCGTATGGGGTTCTGGAGGATACACATCGGATTTCAGTCAGCACTAAATTTGGGCGGCAGCGGTTTGTATCCAAAAAGCAGGGGGATAAGGGAATTAAGATTGAGGGAGATCAGGGGATTAAATTTGAGAAGGATAAGGAGATCGTTTCTGAGGATGTAGTTATTGTAACCACAGATAATATTCCGCTTCGAGAAGGACCGGGTACGACTTATTCTATTATTACTAAGATAGGCATTGGAACAAGGTTACAGGTTATTGACAAGCAGAAAAAATGGTTCTATAAGGTTGTGCTGCCTGATGGAAGAAGGGGCTGGGTGTGTAGCATTTTTGTGAAATAAGTTTTTTTGAGGTAAGGAGTGACCAGTTATGTATCTTTCTGATGATATTAAAAAAGAATTGGAACATTTTAGGCGTTTGCATGAACATTACTTTCAAACCGCATACCGGAACTAAAATCAGCGTGCTATTTGTGCAAAAATGGAATGACGACCCAAAAGCCAGCCCAATTTGTCCTAACTATTCAGGTAGATAGGCTATAGGCATTTAGACTGCAAAAAAACATAAGTATTGCGAAACTAACGACTCGCAATTGAGTAATTACCAGACACAAACAATAGAGGATAAGATAATAAAATGTGGCTGAGGATATTATTAACCCTGATTATCCTGATTATTACATCCAATGCAATGGCAAGCTGGCAAAATATAAAAAGCAAGCATTTCGTTGTCACCTTTACCCAGAAAGATCAGAAAATAGCAGAAACCACCCTCAGGATTGTTGATAACTTCCATTCACAGATTAAGTTATGCCTTGGTGACTATGCTATGAATGTACCGGTATATATCATTATTGCCCCGTCCAGAGAGGTGTTTGAGTATCTGGGTGGTGTCAGGGAAAAATGGGCAGTTGGTCTGGCTACAGGGAATAATCGGATTGTTATCTTTTCCCCAAGAAAATTTGGTGATAAATCAGAGATAGAGAGACTGATAAAACATGAATACATCCATATATTATTGCATCAGGCAACAGGGGGGAATGGATTGCCAAGATGGCTGAATGAAGGATTGGCTTTGTATTATGAGTCTAATGTCTGGCGTGTTTCGGATGATATTCGATTAGCTGAAGCAGTCTTAACCCATTCTATTATTCCCCTTGATCAATTGAATTTTTATTTCCCATCTAACCGAAAAAGAGCTGAATTGGCATATAGCCAGAGTATAGATATTGTAACCTACATTATGAAAGAGTATGGCTATGAAAGGCTTAAACAGATAATAGAAGAGATTGCCAGAGGGTGTGATATTGACACGGCTATGATAAACTCACTTGGTGTTGATTCCTTATCCCTTTCTACTGCATGGCATACAACCCTTATCAAAAGGTATCAATGGTTTTATATTATCACCAATACTGCCTTTATCTGGGCGGCATTGCCTATTATCTGTATCATAGCTTATATTCGCAAAAAAAGACAGGGAGAGAGAAAGAAGAGACAATGGGAGATTGAAGATGGGATGTTGCCATCAGGAAATGTATCGTAGCACAGACATTTCTGTCTGTGATTTTTCTGATGTGAACAAATGGTCTGAATCACAGATAAGAATGTCTGTGCTACTGTTTATCTGATCACCATGCACTTCATTCCGACACTGGATAGTTGACATGATAGTAGGGAACCCACTCGCACCTGATAAAAAGGGCAGGTACAAGACCTGCCCCTACGAGAATGATTTGAGTAATTGGTGGGTCGTGCTGGTCTCGAACCAGCCACACTCGGCTTAAAAGGCCGATGCTCTACCCGATGAGCTAACGACCCACTCAAGATATAATACATATTATAACAGAACAATTTATATTTGTCAAGGAATTTATCTGTGAGTGTAAAAAATAATTGTTGACAACATTGCTCGGTTATGGTATGATTTATAAACTGTTTGCCACAGATCACAGAGAAGGAACAGGGGGGGCAGATTATGCCTATTATCTCTATGTTTTACGGAATCATCATCCGATTATATCTCATTGATAATCAACAGCACAATCTGCCGCACATTCATGCCAAGTATGCTGAGTTTGAGGCTTCCATCAGCATTGAAGACGGTGAGATATTGGCGGGCAAATTGCCCCGCAAGCAATTGAGATTGGTACAAGCTTGGATAGAGTTGCACCGCGATGAACTATTGGCAGATTGGGAACTGTCCATCAGTGATGAACAGCCCTACAAAATTGCTCCTTTGTGAGGTTTTTATGGATTGGGATGCCAAATTTGTTAAACCACTGTCTAATTATCGCATTTATGTAGAACTTGAGGATGGACAGAGGGGTATCTTTGACCTTAAGCCCTATTTGGGCAGAGGTACTTTGTGCGAACTTCGAGATAAGCATTACTTCAATCAAGTTGGTATTCTGTTTGGTGCAGTAACTTGGCCAAACGAACAAGACATTGCCCCGGAAACCCTGCTTGCTGAAATGCTTACGGTGGAGTCGACAGGCTGTTACGGAACTAACAAGAAGCCAAAAGCTATAGGAGTCAAGAAAAAATAAGTTGTACACCAAGAGTCACTGAGTCGCTTAGATAGCAAGGCGTGAGAAGCGAGCATACTACTGTATGTAAGCGACGAACAACGAAGCCAGCCAAGATGAATCGGTGGCACGACTGGACAAGTTATTTTTTCTTGACGACATAACAAGGAGATGTTAAGATGTGGCTTTCTACAAAGGGTAGGTATGCGGTTCGTATAATGCTTGAGTTGGCACTCCATGATAAGGGACAG
>MNYI01000175.1 GCA_001873945.1 Candidatus Desantisbacteria bacterium CG2_30_40_21 | reverse complement strand
TATCTTTCACTGTATTCCTTTATCCATGACAAATATTGTACCCGATCATTGTTGGTATCAAATACTATTTGCCTATAATTACCTCTCTGAGTAAGATGATGCGGTATGTTTGGTACGATAATTCTTGCCATTCTTGCCATAATAAATAAATATTACCATATAAATCTTCTCTTGTCAAGAAAAATGTGCGCTGTCCCCGGTTTTCCCCATCTTAAATTGTCCAGCAAAAGATGTGGGACACGATAAGCCGCTGGCGGGGGTTAGTGGGGGACATTTGATGCAAACAAGAAGTAACAACTCATTCCTGCGAAGGCAGAAATCCCTATTTATTTAGTGAGTAATAGTGTAGACCAACGAAAAACGCAATTTATGCCCTTCCTGAGTATATTTACCTTAACCTTCCAGTCTTCTCAATCTATCCCGCTGTGTTTTCAAGAATTCAACCTTTTCCTCATATCCTTTTGATTTTCCCCCTTCCATATGCCCAAAGTTACCAAGTACTTTTTTCACAGAACCGGTCAGATGCTCTATAAAAGGAAGACTAGTAGATGGTGGCTCGGAACTGCATTGGAGTTTAATCAAGTCTATGGTGTCTGTATCTGTTATCTCGCATAAAAGATTGATATTGCTGTCTGTTATTCCGAGGATAATCAGTTTGTTGCCTATCTCTACTATTTGTATGTACTTATTAGGTGATAAGGGATGAGAGGCAAGGGCATTGATACATTTTGTCCCGGAGAATAGTGCCACCTTGTTCTTGAAGAAAAACCTCAATAATCCAACAATAAGCAATCCAATAACTATCAATGCCATGATAGTTTTTACAATAACTGCAAAAAGATTAACCTTATACCCTTTAGAAGAAGGAGCATTTTTATTCCCTGTAAATACAGGTTGGTCTTCTGTGCCGGTGGTTTTTTGAATAGTTGGTGTGGGTTGAGTTGAAACTGCCTGTGTTGTGGCAACTGTTGTCATGGTTTCCGTTGCCTCAGTTTCAAATATTCTCCCAAGCAAAGATAACGATATGAGCAGACAGATAAATATTAATTGTTGCAATTAACCCCTCCCTGAGTATATACTCACCACGGAGAATACATAAGTTGATAGGTTTATAGGTTGATAAGTTTATAGGTTAGGTGAGTTTATAGGTTAAAGGAACACCGATTCATAAACCTATCAACCTATCAACTCATCAACTTATAAACCTATCAACCTATCCCTTTTCAACTTATCAACTCTTTGTATCTCTGTGTCTTCGTGGTGAGTAATTATATTACGGCAAAGAAATAATTTCCGTAACCCTTACCCCAAAGGTATCATCAATAACTACTACCCCACCCTTGGCTACTAATTTACCATTAGCAAGAATATCTACTGATTCACCAGTCATTCTGTCTAATTCAACAATTGAACCAACGCCAAGGTCTAATATTTCCCTGACATTCATCTTTTTGCGACCAAGCTCTACCGTAACATCCATGGGAACATCCATGATAAGTTTTATATTCCCTGGAATAGCTGGTCCTCCTGTTGATTTCAATGAAGCAAATTGAACAGGGCTTACCCCTGAGACAAAAGTCGGAGATATCTCTGTGTTCATCGTTTCACCCCCAGCCTTTTTTTCACCCAAGATACTATCAATAATAGGTTTTGCAATATCTACAGGCATTAATTGGATTAAATTGCCACTTGATAGATCCCCTAATTTCAAATTATATTTAACCTTAACTATTTTTTGGTGTTTCAGAATAGGGAGATCTACCTGTTCTGAAACAAAATTTACAATCTTTATTTTTGGTTGCGAAGCACTTACTGTTTTCCCTAAGGTATGGGATATGGACGCTGCTGAAGAATCTATCATTTGTCCCAATGCCTCACCAAGGGCACCGAGATAAAGATCATTTATATCCTTTGGAGGTGCCGTCCCATCTCCACCCATCATAATATCAGCAATAAGTGTTCCCTGCTCTTTTAAGAAGATAAGATATGTATGCCCCTTAATCCCTCCGGAATATTCCACCTCTACGGCAATAGCTGAGCCAGGGATATCAAAAGCCACCTTATCCGGGGTTACAGTTTCTACCTCTGGGGCAGAAATATCAACCTGTTTATTTAAGATAGTAGAAAGGGATGTAATCGCAGCCTGCATAGCCGGAGCAAGGACGGTCGATAATACCTTCTTTTCTTCCCCTGACAAATCCTTAACCGGCTTTGTTGTTTCAACAGGTTGCATTGGTTCCATCTGTTGCTGCCCACCCAGAAGAGCATCTAATTCTTCTTGAGAAACCTCGCTATTCATATTCTCAGCCATAGGTTATTCTCCTTTTCTGCTTTCCAAGCGCAGATTATGAAAAGACATAAAGGCATAGACGACAAATTCAGGACAAGCTTTGTGAGTTAACGGCTTATCACTGTTTCATCTGAATTTTATCACAAAAATCACAGGATGTCAATAAAATTCTTTCCTATAACCACAGAGAATGACCTCATTTTCACTTTTTTATTGACTTCAAGCTCTAATTCTGCTACAATATGGCAGGTACAAGACCTGCCCTTACAACAACAGGAGAAAAGACAAGATGCTTGATGAATTGATGGATATTGAGGAAAAGATATTAGCAGGTGAGAGGCTAACGAGGGAAGATGGGGTAAAGCTAATGAGATCATCGGATATTCTTGGCTTGGGGCATCTTGCTGATATGGTCAGAAAAAAAATGGTTGGGGATAATGCTTATTTTAACTGCAATCTCAACATCAACTATACAAATATCTGTGTGTGCCGTTGCCCATTGTGTGCCTTTTCTTGTGATTCAAAAGAAGAAGGTGGCTATCTGTTATCCCTTGAGGAGATTGAGGAAAAGGTGATTTCCGTCATTCGTATGGGTGTCCATGAGGTTCACATTGTGGGTGGGCTGCATCCGAGTTTGCCATTTTCATATCTTGAAGAAATACTTCAAAGGATAAAGGGGTTAGCTAACAATATATTTATTCAGGCGTTTACTGCTACAGAGATAGATTATTATGCCGGTGTATCAGGAATAAGCATTGAGGAGGCATTGATTAGATTGAAAGATGCCGGACTTGATTGCATTCCCGGCGGTGGGGCAGAGATATTCAGCCCAAGGGTTCGCAAAATAATTGCTCCTAAGAAAATTCCTGGTGAAAGGTGGCTTAAGGTTATGGAAACAGCCCATGGGCTTGGGTTACATTCCAATGCCACCATGCTTTATGGGCATGTGGAAACTCCTGAGGAAAGGGTAGAACATATCATTGCTATTCGTGAGCTTCAGGATAGGACGGCTGGATTTTTGTCCTTTGTCCCATTAGCCTTTCATCCAAATAATACTAAGCTGTCAAATTGTAAGGGACCAGATGGGTTTGATGACTTGAGAGTATTTGCAACATCGAGGATTCTATTGGATAACATTATCCATATCAAAGGATTATGGATGTATCTTGGTGAAAAATTGGCTGAGGTTACCTTGTGTTTTGGGGTTGATGACCTTGGCGGTACCAGTCTGGAGGAAAAAATTGTTCATGCAGCCGGTGCGATAACACCAGTCCAGACCTCAAGGGAAATATTGATAAGAATGCTCCAAAATGCTGGAAGATGTCCAAAAGAGGTAAATAGTATCTATGGGGGGGTCAAGTTATGAGGAGCGAATTGAGGAATATCAGCATGTTTCCAAAAATTTCTGTTACTCGTCGTTCAAGTTTTTCATACTAAAACGCTGTAATATGTCTATATTCAGCCTCAGCGGGGCGAAATGTTTATAGAACATGGTCAAAACAAACCAAAAAAGCTCCATAGGGGTGACTCAAAAACTTGAACGACGAGTAAAACAAATATCCGAGGCAGCAATGGTAACTCTGGTTAATTATGATTGGCTTGGTAATGTTCGGGAACTAAAGAATATTATAGAACGATTGGCAATATTAACTCCAGCAGAACAAATATTACTTGAAGATATTCCGCTGTTGCCAACGAAAGGAAACTGAAGACATTAAAGGAGATACGAGATGATTTTGAGCAGGAGTATATTACAACCGTGCTGCTGGCAAATAAAGGTAATATCACTAATACGGCTAAGGTATTAGGGCTGAACAGAAGCTATCTTTATCAGAAGATGGAACAAATTGCGATTGGAGGATAATGGTCTGTCAATGAAAAAAATCCCCAGGCAAGTAATTATTTTAGGATGGGTAAGCTTATTTACGGATATTGCCAGTGAAATGCTTTATCCGGTTACACCTTTGTTTTTAACGACTGTATTGGGAACTTCGATGGCTGTTATTGGAATAATCGAAGGGATCGCTGAGTTTACTGCTGGACTTCTAAAAGGTTATTTCGGAAGACTCTCGGATAAGTCAGGCAAGCGTTCAAAATTTGTGAGTATAGGTTACAGCCTTTCGGCAATTGCAAAACCTCTTCCGGGAATTTTCCCTTATCTTTCAACTGTTGTCTTGTCAAGGGTAACTGACAGGATTGGTAAAGGAATAAGAACAGCACCAAGAGATGCCCTGTTAGCTGCTTATGCCAATGGCAATACCGGGGTAATATTTGGCTTTCACAGGGCAATGGACACACTTGGAGCTGCTATCGGACCGATAATCGCCTTGATATGGCTTCACTTTTATCCAAAAGATTTTATTCCAATATTTTTATTTGCTTTTATCCCTTCGATTATTGCCGTGGGACTGACGATATTTGTTAAAAATAAAACGATCGTTAGCCATGAAAAGACGAAAGAGCCATATTTTCTTTTTTGGAAAAATGCTCCATCGGGATTCAAGACTATAATCTTTTTGATTACAATTTTTTCTCTGGTAAACAGCAGTGATGTATTTCTAATCTTAAAATCGCA
Organism: Candidatus Desantisbacteria bacterium CG2_30_40_21; assembly: GCA_001873945.1. Taxonomy (GTDB): domain Bacteria; phylum UBA9089; class CG2-30-40-21; order CG2-30-40-21; family CG2-30-40-21; genus CG2-30-40-21. Next base: position 1,217 of record MNYI01000175.1, on the reverse strand, counting down.
AGAAGTTTCTCACTTAAACTCACTGGCAATTATAGGATATATATTTTATAACCTTATTTATGCAGCTGCATCATATCCGATAGGAAGACTTTCGGATAAACTTGGCAAGAAAAAGGTTTTTATAGTCGGACTGTTTATTTTCTCCGCTGTTTACCTTGGGTTTGCCATTTTTCCTAATCAAGGGATTATGTGGGGATTATTTGCTTTTTACGGAATTTATGCTGCTTCAACAGAAGGAGTCGCAAAGGCTTGGGTGTCGGATTTAATCCCTGATAAAAATCGTGGAACCGCAATCGGACTTTTAACCATGCTTTCAAGTTTTGCCATGATGCTTGGATCAGTTATTGCCGGATACTTGTGGGATACATTTGGCTCATCAGTGCCATTTCTTTTATCGTCAGGGGTTAGTTTTATAGTGGGAATTGTTTTTATTTTTATGTATAAACACACATTAACCACAAGCTAACAAGTATGTCCTGAAATCCTCAACCTCAAGAAAAGGCTTGAGTAATCAATAAGGATAGCCGATATAATAAAAGTAATTCGGGAAAATGGGGACAGCACCCTATTTTTTCTTCTAAAAATAGGGTGCTGTCCCCATTTTCCCTCTTCTTCTTCTTCTTCTGTAATATCAAGATATTTATCCCAATCATCTATTGCCGCAATTGACAATATTGGATTATCTATGCCTCGGACATGACTTGCTGCACTCGACCATGTATAATCTTCAGCCTTCTCTACTATCCTTGCTCGTACTGGATTTCTTTCCACATATCGCATAGCCATATACAAATGAACCCCATCTAATGGACAAGAATAAAATCGTCCCTGCCATAAATGCCCTCTCTGCCCTATCTTCTCATTGCAATACTGAGAATACCGCATATGTACATAGTTATACTCAAGTGGGGCATAAATTGCGTTTTTCGCTGGTCTTAATCAACGATAGCTGTGTTGTTCAGGTTCGCAATAGTACACTATTGCTCTCCTTGCTCTCCTTGCTCTCCTTGATTAATCCTCACCGAAAAAATCGCAATTTATGCCCCACTTGAGTATAATCTTCTATCATTTCAGGAAAAAGTGTTGGATGATTTCTTAGTACTCCTGTCTTAAATGCCATTATTTTATTACCCCCTATGTTTTATAATTATCAAACCATAGGGATATTATAGCATATTTTATGAAAAAATGCAAGCATAAAAAACATATATCTCTAA
>MNYI01000062.1 GCA_001873945.1 Candidatus Desantisbacteria bacterium CG2_30_40_21 | reverse complement strand
GTTTTTACTCTTTCTTCAGGTAATTTCGAACCAAAAAGAAGCGTTCCTTTTCGTTCTGAAAATGATGTTTTACAGGTATTACACCAAAGCATTCTAATTTTCTTGTCCTTACCAGAAAAATTAAAGCCACAGGTATCCTATAAAACAGGCTCATCCCCTGGTTCATGCAAGATTGCAGATATAAATAATGATGGTATTAATGAGGTTATTACCGGAGATGCAAGATCAAATAGTGTTACGGTTCATTATCCGTAACTACTCTGCTATCATGCCACATGAATATCTTTCAAACTTAGCTGCAATGTACTCATCCCATCCCATTCATTCATCTGGGGACGATAGGCAATATTAACCTTTTTTCGATTAGCAGATATTCCATTCCACACCCCGCCCAGTCCAAAGCCAATAGTATCTATTTGCCGGAGACATGAGGAAATCTTCATCTTAAGGTGATTATTTCCTACTATCCTGGGCATGTCAGCAATCCCTACAGAAGAGGATGAAAAAATAGGACGAGGGTTACCAATGCCAAAAGGAGCCAAAAGATTTTCCAGTTCAAAGACAAGTTTGGGGGTTACCTCTTCAAGGTTAACCTCAAATACCTCCATCGACTGAACCATATCCTCATCAGTTAACACCTCATCTGCATATACATTTATCATCTTGCGGAATTCATCAACATGTTCCTTTTTTATGCTAAGACCTGCTGCATGTTTATGTCCGCCATAGGCTTGAAGCAATGCATCACATTTTGTCAAGCTATTTAATAGATGAAACTGTGGTATACTTCTGCCAGATCCTTTTCCATTTTCATTATCATAGGCAATAACAATGGCAGGACGGCCATACTCATTAACCATTTTTGAGGCAACAATACCAACTACCCCTTGATGCCAATTATCCTTTGCCACTACAATCACCTTTTTATTGTCAGGGTGTCCGACTAATTGTTTTGCCTCTTCAAAGACCTCTTTTTGAATCTGTTGCCTGAGGGTATTCTTCTCATCCAATATCTTTGCCAATCTTATGGCTTCGTGATGTGTATGAGAAAGAAGCAGATCCAGCGAGAGAGAAGCGTCCTCCATCCTTCCAGAGGCATTTAGCCTTGGACCCAGCTTAAAACCAACATCTGCTGTATCAATTACCTTCCCTCGTATCCCGGAAACCTCAAGAAGGGATACTAACCCCGGCTCCCTTGTAGATGATAGAATCTTTAATCCATGCCTGACAATAATCCTGTTTTCACCAGTAATTGGGACAATATCAGCCACCGTACCTATAGCTGCAAGAGCCAAAAGGGCAGTAAAAGATACCGGAACATTTGTTGTTTGCATCAATGCATGGATTATCTTTAAGGCAACCCCTACACCAGATAGATCCTTATCCGGATAAGAACACCCCGGTTGTTTTGGATTAACAATTGCATAAGCAGATGGTAAAACATCCTTTGGCTCATGGTGATCTGTAATAATTATATCCAACCCGGATTGATTGCCATAATCAACGGCATCTACTGCACTTATGCCACAATCAACCGTAATAATAAGTGAAACATCGTTAGATACAGCATAATCTATTCCCTGATTACTCAATCCATACCCATCCACAAACCTATTAGGCAAGTAGGATAACACCTCTGCTCCCATACTACGAAATACCCGAACAAACAAAACCGTAGCCGTAATACCATCAACATCATAATCCCCATAGATCATAATTTTCTGCTTATCTTTTACAGCTTGAAGTATACGGTTGACTGTTTGTTCCACACCTTTCATCAAAGAGGGTGAGTGCATATCCTTAAGGTCAGGATACAGAAACCTTCTGGCATCCTCTGATTTAGTAATCCCCTTGGCTACTAGTATCTTTGCCAATATTGGCGAGATTTTAACCTCAGCAGAGATAATGTCCTGCCAATTGGCATCAGACAATTGAATCTTTTCCCATTTCATAATTTTCCTCCTATCAATGTAGGTAATCCGTAATCACCTTTATTACTATTGTCGTGTCAACTCTCAAATGTCGGATAAGGTTACTATAGATAAACGACAAACAAGAATGTCTGTCCTACCAACTTATCCGTCATTTTAAGGTTGACAAGACACTATTATAATGCTTATTGATTATAATGTCAATAAAAAAATCCCCAACTTGGCAATGGGTCAATGAATGGTAGGAAAACTACCAACCCGTCATTGTTTCGTCGCCAGTAGCTCTTCGCAATGATATTCTGGTGACTACCGTTCACTGACCCATTACTCAACTTGAATCCTCGGAAATCCGTGAATCATTGATATTCTTCAAATTTTTCTATATCCTGCCAGATGTTTTTCATAAAAACCCTTGCATTTTAATTGAATGTATGCTATAGTGTATCTTGTAAGATAAAGAGTGGGTAAAATACCCACTCTTTTTGCTAAGAATTTATGACAGACCATAATGAAACTTGGAGGAGATACAAGGATTATGAATTCAGAATTTTTCGAGGCATTAAGTCAGCTTGAAAAAAGTAAAGGTATTAAAAGAGAGGTATTGCTTGAAGCAATAAAAGATGCCCTTCTTTCTGCTTATAGAAAAAATTTTGGTGGGCAACAACAAAATGTCTCTGTAGATTTTGATGGTAAGGATGGGTTCAGGGTTATTGCTAAGAAACAGGTAGTGGAAACAAGCAATAATTCCAAGCAGGAGATATTGTTGTCTGAGGCAATAAAGCACAAAGAAAATTGCCAGATTGGTGATATAATAGATATGGAGATTACACACTTTGATTTTGGCAGAATTGCTGCTCAAACAGCCAAACAGGTGATTACTCAGAGGATTAAAGAGGCAGAAAGAGAAATAGTCTATAAGAATTTCAAGGAAAGAATTGGAGAGATTATCACCGGGATTGTCCAGCGGGTAGATCAACAGAATATCTTTGTTGATCTTAGTCGGGCAGAGGCTATCCTTCCAATGAAAGAACAAATAACAAGGGAGAAATATCGAGTAGGTGACAGGATAAAAACATATATCTTAGATGTAAAAAGCTCTTCAAGGGGTACCCAGATTATTCTTTCCAGAACACATCCTGAATTTGTGAAAAAATTATTTGGATTAGAGGTGCCGGAGATATATGAAGGGATTGTGGAGATAAAAGGGGTTGTCAGAGAGCCTGGTGCAAGATCAAAGATAGCCGTCTATTCAAAGGATGCTAATGTTGATGCAGTCGGTGCCTGTGTTGGTATGAAGGGTATGCGTGTTCAGGCTGTAATTGCTGAACTAAGTGGAGAACGAATTGATATTGCTTTATATGATGATGATCCACAAGTTTTTATAAAAAATGCTCTTTCTCCGTCAAAAACAACCTCTGTTATAGCAGATACAAAATTCAAATCTGCTATAGTGGTTGTTCCTGATGGGCAATTATCTCTGGCTATTGGAAAAGAGGGACAAAATGTCCGTTTAGCAGCTAAACTTACAGGATGGAAGATTGATATCAGGAGTGAATCTGAAATAACTAAAGAAAAGGATGCAGTAGCCAGAAAACAGGCCGAGGATGAACTTTTTAAGAAACCGGAAGAGATGCAGAAAATCGCGGCTGAAGAGTCCATTGCAGAAGAAATGGTTCAAGAATCTCCTATCGTTATTCCTGCGAAGGCAGAAATCCAGGTTGAAAAGTCTATTGCAGAAGAAATAATTCAGGAAACTACTCTAATCGGGTTAGACAAAAAGATTATGGGAAAGTTGCACGAAGCAGGGTTAGATACTGTTAAACAAATTAAGGGTATGTCTGTAAATAAGTTGATGAAACTTCCCGGTATTGGGAAGGTATCAGCAGAAAAGATATATAATGTCGTTAAGAAGTTGGAAGTGTAAAAGGGGTTGATAGTATGAGTATGAGAGTACATGAGTTAGCTAAAAGATTAAATATGGAGATTAAGGATCTGATTGTGGAGCTTAAAGGGCTTGGTCTGGATGTCAAGAGTGGGCTCAATGTATTAGATAAGGAAACAGCTACTCATGTTATAGATTTATTCTACACTCCATCAGAAGAGAAGAAAGAAGAGAAACTCATCCTGCCCTCTGAGGAAATATCCCTACCTCATGAAGGAATTATATCTATTTTATCATCAAGTACCATACATAACCTTGCTGAATCTCTTGGCATTAAGACTAATGCGTTGATTGCTGCTTTAATGAAAAAAGGATTCATGGTAACAATAAATCAATCTATTACTGCGGAGATTATTAGACTAATTGAAAATATTTATAGCGTTCAAATAGGGATAACTGCCCCTGTTTTTGAGATTGAAGAAAAGGATGAGCATCAAGGGGAACAAATATTATGTCCGCGACCACCAGTAGTTACGATTATGGGTCATGTTGATCATGGTAAAACAAAACTACTTGATGCTATTCGGGAAACCAATGTTGTAGATGGGGAATCCGGCGGCATTACTCAACACATTGGGGCATACAAGGTAAAACTTCCTGCCGGTGAGGTAACATTTCTTGATACCCCGGGTCATGAAGCCTTTACTGCTATGAGATCGCGTGGGGCACAAATAACAGATATTGTTGTTCTGGTTGTTGCGGCTGATGATGGGGTTATGCCTCAAACCGAGGAAGCCATAGATCATGCTATGGCTGCCGGAGTGACTATTATGGTAGCCGTAAACAAGATAGATCTGCCAGAGGCAAACTCGGATAAGATTAAAGCCCAATTAGCTGACCATGGACTTCAACCTGAAGAATGGGGTGGAAAGACCATCTTTGTTGAGGTTTCAGCTAAAAAGAAAATAGGGTTGGATCGTCTATTAGAGATGCTTTTATTAGAGGCAGAGTTGCTTGAACTAAAGGCTGTTTATGATTGTACGGCATCAGGAACAATTATAGAGGCTCGATTGGATAAGGGTTGGGGTCCGGTGGCTACGGTACTGATACAAAAAGGAACCCTTCAGATAGGAGATGCCTTTGTAGCTGGATTGTCATGGGGCAGGGTCAGGGCAATGTTTGATGATAAGGGAGTAAAGATAAAAACAGCTACACCCTCAACACCTGTAGAAGTATTAGGCTTTTCCGGGGTTCCTGCAGCAGGGGATATATTTAAGGTTGTCTCTACTGAAAAAGAGGCTAAACAAATAGCTACTCAAAGAAAAGATGTCATAGCGTTTGAAAAACCACTTGCTGCCAGAATAACCTTAGATGAACTATATTCTCAGATTCAACAGGGGGTACTCAAGGAATTAAATATTATACTCAAGGTAGATGTTGCTGGTTCTCTGGAGGTTATAGTTGATTCCCTTGAAAAGATAGGCACAGAGAAGGTAAGGATACGGGTTATACATAAAGGGATTGGGGATATTAATGAGTCTGATGTTATGCTTGCAGACGCATCTAATGCTGTAATTATTGGATTTCATGTTGGGATAGATATTGGGGCAAAAAGACTGTCCGAAGAAAAAGAGATAGATGTCCGAATTTATACTGTTATCTACAAGATAATCGAAGAATTGACTGAAGCCTTAGTCGGATTGTTGGAACCAAAATATAAAGAGGTGCTATTAGGTATAGCTGAGATCAGGGATGTATTTCGAGCATCTAAGATTGGAACAGCTGCCGGCTCTTTTGTTAAAGAGGGTAGGATTGGACGAAATGCAACTATTCGATTAAAACGCGATGGTAAGGTTATATCTGAAGCAAAAATAGTCTCTCTCCGCAGGTTTAAGGATGATGTTACTGAGGTTGTTGCTGGATTTGAATGCGGTATAGGATTAGAGGGTGTAACTGATATTAAATCAGGTGATATTATTGAGTCATATACCATGGAAAAGATAAAACAAACGCTATAACTCGACAGGCTGTTACGAAATAGAAATTTGGCATGAGAGACACACAATATGCTGTTCACATTTCCTTGCCAGATACCATATGTATACTCAAGTGGGGCATAAATTGCGTTTTTCGCTGGTCTTAATCAACGATAGCTGTGTTGTTCAGGTTCGCAATAGTACACTATTGCTCACCTTCATGTCTTGCTCTCCTTGATTAATTCTCACCGAAAAAATCGCAATTTATGCCCCACTTGA
>MNYI01000025.1 GCA_001873945.1 Candidatus Desantisbacteria bacterium CG2_30_40_21 | reverse complement strand
TTTATGAATTATGAATCTGTGTTCCTTTAACCTATAAACTCATCAACCTATCAACCTATCAATTTATGTGTTCTCCGTGATGAATTACTTTACCTGAGTAGTTACGATTTTTCATTATTATAGGCATGACATAATTGCAGGAGGATGAAATGATTAAGCCAGAAGAGATAAGTTCAGTTATAAAAGATGAGATTCAAAGATATAAAAAAGAGCTTAATGTAACAGAGGTTGGTACGGTTGTCCAGATTGGTGATAATGTTGCCAGAATTTATGGGCTTTCCAATGCTATGGCAGGGGAATTGATTGAGTTTTCAAGTGGCGTTCAAGGCATGGTATTAAACTTAGAGGAAGAGACCGTTTCAGCAGTGGTAATGGGCTCGGATGTGGAGATAAAAGAAGGGGATACAGCTAAACTAACTGGTAAAATAGTTGAGGTTCCAGTTGGTGAGTGTATGTTGGGCAGGGTGGTGAATGCACTTGGGCAGCCTATTGATGGTAAGGGACCAATCAAAGCTAAGACATTCAACCCTATAGAAAATAGGGCACCAGGGGTAGTAGATCGTATGCCAGTTAAGGAGCCGCTTCAAACAGGGATAAAGGCTATAGATGCCATGACCCCTATTGGACGGGGACAAAGGGAATTGATTATCAGCGATAGACAGCTCGGGAAAACAGCTATAGCAATAGATACCATTCTTAATCAAAAGGGTAAGGATATGTATTGTATCTATGTAGCTATTGGACAAAAACAATCAACCGTGGCTCATGTGGTATCAATATTAGAAAAACATGGGTGCATGGAGTTTGTCACTATTGTCTTAGCCACAGCCAGTGATCCTGCATCACTTCAATATATTTCACCATATACAGGCTGTGCCATTGGTGAGTATTTCAGGGATAAGGGAAAACATGCCCTTGTTGTCTATGATGATCTTTCCAAGCATGCAACGGCTTATCGACAGATGTCTCTGCTTCTAAGAAGACCACCGGGAAGAGAGGCATATCCAGGGGATATTTTTTATCTGCATTCCAGATTATTAGAAAGAGCAGCCAAACTAAGCCTTGAAAAAGGTGGCGGCAGTCTTACTGCTTTACCGATTATTGAAACACAGGCAGGCGATGTTTCAGCTTATATCCCTACAAATGTTATCTCCATTACTGATGGACAGATATACCTTGATAGCGAATCATTTTACGCTGGGATTAAACCAGCTATTAATGTTGGACTCTCTGTTTCAAGGGTAGGTTCATCAGCTCAATTAAAAGCCATGAAACAGGTTGCAGGTACTCTGAGATTGGGGTTGGCACAATATCGCGAGATGGCAGCTTTTGCTCAATTTGCCAGCGATCTGGATGCAGCCACCCAACATACCCTTAATCGAGGCAAAAGAATGATTGAAATCCTCAAACAGGGACAATATGTTCCTATGCCTGTTGAAAAACAGGTGTTAATACTTTATGCAGGCGTAAATAGCTATCTGGATGATGTTCCGGTCGCTGACTGCCAGTCGTTTGAGGAAGAGTTTTTGAAATTTATGGAGCAAAAACATCCGGCAGTAGAAAAACAAATTGCTGAACAAAAAGAAATCACCAGTGTTATTGATGCAAACCTGAAGGCATGTATTCAGGAGTTTAAGGAACATGTTTTTACGGAGAAGAAAGAGAAGAGGTAAATAATGTAGCACAGACATTCTTGTCTGTGTTCCGGTAATGAGAATTGCTGAATGTTAGGAGTCAAGAAAAAATAAGTTGTACATCAAGAGTCACTCAAGACGCTTGGCTGACTTGTCAGCCTGTTCGTAAGCGACGAACAACGAAGCCAGCCAAGATGGATCAGTGACACGACTCCTGCAAGTTATTTTTTCTCCGGCGACTTATCCTGATACCCTATAAACAAGGAATAAAAAACAACCATGCTAAGCGTCAGTAGTGTTAAACGAAAGATTAAATCAATTAAAAACATCAGGCAGATAACCAGAGCCATGATGTTAGTGGCTGCGGCTAAGATGAAAAAAGCAGAGCTATCAATTCGTTCTGCAAGGCCATATGCCCGATCCATGGAACAGATTTTATCAAGCGTTGCCATGCGAGCAGGAAAAGATGTCCATCCATTGCTTACCCCAAGAGAGGTTCAGAGGCAATTAGTGATTATGGTCACCTCGCAAAGAGGATTGTGTGGTGGGTTTAATGCTAATATTACCAAGAATACCCTTAATTTCTTAATGCAACAAACCATACCAACGACACTTATCTGTATTGGACAAAAAGGAATGCTGTACTTTAAGCACATGAAGTGGGATATAGTATCAAATCATTCGATGCCTGATAAGATAACCTATAATGGGTGCGAGGATATAGCCAGAAAGATTATTGAGTTATATCTGAGCCATAGGTTTGACAAGGTCTATATTTCATATAATGAGTTTAAGTCTGTGTTTCAACAATGTCCAACAATAAAACAACTTATCCCGATTGAGCCTGCGGCTGCACCAGCAAACAGGATTATTACTGATTATCTCTATGAACCAACTATTAATATTGTCTTAGAACAACTTCTGGCTCAAGATATTGCTATTCAGATACAAAGGGTATTGTTAGAATCAGCTGCAGCTGAACATTCAGCCCGAATGGTGGCCATGGAATCAGCCACAAAGAGTGCGGGTGAGATGATAGATGCCTTGTCATTAAGCTATAATCGGGCAAGACAAGCCGGGATTACAAGGGAAATATCAGAGATTGTTGGTGCAGCAGAGGCATTGGTACAGTGAGTGTTAAGAAGGTTGATAGGTTGATAGGTTGATGAGTTTATAGGTTGAAGAAACACAAATTCATAATTCATAAACATTTTCCATCAACTTATCAACCCATCAACCTATCAACTATTCAACTTATCAACTATTTGTGTCTTCGTGGTGAGTAGTTAAGAAGGCTTGAAGGCTTATAAATCAGGAGGTTATGAGATGAGTTTAATTGGTAGTATAAAGCAGGTCTTAGGACCAATAGTAGATATTGAATTTCGTGGAGCAGTAGAGCTTCCGGCTATCTATAATGCCATAAAGATTCCTCGAGGAGGGGAATCAGACTTGATTGTTGAGGTAGCTCAGCACTTGGGTGGCAATGTAGTCCGAACGATTGCTATGGGACATACCGAGGGATTGCAACGGGGCATGAAATCTATTGATACAGGTGACTGCATTAGTGTGCCTGTAGGAGAAGGAACTCTGGGCAGGATTATGGGTCCACTGGGAGATCCCATGGATAACCTTGGACCAATTATTGATCCGGAATATTTACCGATTCATAAGCCAGCACCTGCCTTTACAGAGCAAGAGGTGGTTCTTGAGATGTTTGAAACAGGGTTAAAGGCAGTAGATCTTCTGGCGCCATTTGCTAAGGGTGGAAAGATTGGATTGTTTGGTGGGGCTGGTGTAGGTAAGACCGTACTCGTGATGGAATTGATTAATAATGTAGCAACTGTTCATGGCGGTGTATCAGTGTTTGGTGGAGTAGGTGAGAGAACTCGAGAGGGGAATGACCTGTGGCTAGAGATGAAGGAAAGCGGGGTTATATCCAAGACAGCATTGGTATATGGTCAGATGCAGGAAGCACCGGGTTCAAGGTTTCGGGTTGCCCTTACGGCATTAACCGTAGCCGAGTATTTCAGGGATAAAAGAGGACAGGATGTTCTTTTGTTTATTGACAATATATTCAGGTTTATTCAGGCAGGTTCAGAGGTATCTGCCCTGCTGGGTAGAATGCCTTCCGCTGTAGGCTATCAATCTACACTTGGTACAGATATTGGGGCGTTGCAGGAAAGGATAACCTCTACTAAACAGGGATCAATTACATCTGTTCAAGCTGTTTATGTGCCTGCAGATGACTTGACTGACCCTGCTCCGGCAACAACCTTTGCCCACTTGGATGCCACTATTGTTCTTTCAAGACAGATAGCAGAGTTGGGGATATATCCGGCTATTGATCCATTGGATTCTACATCCCGTATGCTTGACCCAAGGGTTATTGGTGATGAACATTATCAGACAGCCCGGAAGGTACAGCAGGTACTTCAACGGTATAAAGAACTTCAGGACATTATTGCAATTCTTGGTATGGATGAATTATCAGAAGAGGATAAAATGCTGGTTTATCGAGCAAGAAAGATTCAGAAGTTTTTGTCTCAACCATTTTTTGTGGCAGAGACATTTACTGGTACCCTTGGTAAATATGTCAAACTCTCAGAGACTATTAGAGGGTTCAAAGAAATATGTGAAGGCAAATATGATGATATTCCTGAACAGGCTTTTTATATGGCTGGCGGGATACAGGATGTTCTGGAAAAGGCAGAAAAAATGTAGGAAATACGAATAATTCACCACAGAGACACGGAGACACAGAGACATATGATTTAACAGATTTACACTGATTTTATCTGTGTTCTATTCTTCTAAAATTATTTCTTCGTGCCTCCGTGTCTCTGTGGTGAATTTCCGTTTGCACAGGTCAAGAAGATTTGACGAGAGAGGTATTATTATGTCAATGGATTTCAAATTAATCACCCCTGAACGGATTGTGGCAGAGGGGCAGACAGAGATGATTATTGCCCCGGGTAACGACGGAGAATTAGGTGTTCTATCCTTTCACACACCAATCTTATCCACCCTGAAGGCAGGTAAAATACAAATTAAACAAAACGGAAATTATAAGGAATTTGATATTGATAAGGGGTTTATTGAGGTGTCTGAAAATAAGGCGAATATTTTAACCCACAGAGCAGTGGAAGTGGTATAGCGGAAGTTTCCAGCCTTCTTTTTATTTGAGGACTAAGGTTTGTCAACAAGTTTTTTGCAAGGGAGAATCAGGAACAAACACAAAAGGCAGGTATAAGAACCTGCCTTTTGTGTTTGTATTCGCTAATTTTACATCAGCGTACATAAAAGATACATTTACAACTACAATTTTACGCCTTCTTAATTAACCTCTTTCTCCCATATCCCATCAAACCCATCAGACCAGAGCCAAGAAGGAGACACGAGCGTTAGCGGCTTAATGGTATTATACCAAAGTATTCCTACATTGTCAACAAAAATCTTCCCCTTAATCAGGGCGAACGCATCTAATGGTCTGTCGTAAAATAACTATTACATTCGGTTGCCACTGGACGAGCGAATCGACAACCTCGATGTGACACATTTATTTTGTGACAGACCATTAAAATATCTCCAGCATCTTGCCCAGCAGTCCTACCATTGAAATAGCAGCAAAGCCAAGAGCAAATGTAAATAATCGGATAGTTAACGCTCTGTTTTCTCTTAATCCTGCGTCTATTTTTACATCTACCCTTTCTATCAATTTATCTAATTTAACATCAATTTGTTCAAACCGTTTGTCTATCTTATCAAACCGACTGTCTACCTGTTCAAATCGTTTGTCTACTTGTTCAAATCGTTTGTCCATGTCCAACTGCATTACTGTAAAACGCTTGTCCATCTTATCTTCAAGTGATTTTACCCCTGATTTTACATCATCTATCTGTTGCTGCACATGGTCAAATCTTATATCTACCTGTTGAAATTTCATAGCTGTTTCTTGTTGTAAATAGCTAAATTTTTCACCTATCTGTTGTTGTAAGTGTTCAAAACAAACCTCAAAATATTTTGAGGTTGGGATAATATTTGCTACTAATACATCTATTGTCTTTTTATCAAGCGTTACCACTTCCTCTTTTTCTTCTGTCATATCAATATCTCCCTAAGTGTAAAATAATTGTAACTACTCACCACAAAGGCATGAAAACACAAAAAGTTGATAAGTTGAATAGTTGATGGGTTGATAAGTGGATGAATTGATAGGAAATGTTTATGAATTATGAATCTGTGTTCCTTTAACCTATAAACTCATCAACCTATCA
>MNYI01000084.1 GCA_001873945.1 Candidatus Desantisbacteria bacterium CG2_30_40_21 | reverse complement strand
CGTATTTCGTAGTTTTTCCGTCCAATATAACTACAAGTAGTTACTGTATACCTTTGTGTCTCCGTGGTAAATTCCTTTACCTGAGTAGTTACCTCTTATCCAAATATCATTTTCAACGCTGCAATCTCTTTTCACCATTCATACACTGAATCCTTAATCCTCCAATCTCAACAACATCCATTGGCTGGACGAATAGTGTCTCTTCTCCAGCAAGCCCACCATTAACCTTTATTCCGCTTTCTCCCCTATCATCAGAGTATCTGGCAACAATAGATGCAGCCAAAAGCTTCTGTTCCCGATTAATCTCACCCCTGCAAATAGCCACAGGTCCCTTCTGATTTGTAACCTGAAGTGTTATATCCTTCTCCTCAATTAGATTAACAAGCCTGTTATTTTCCTCGTCATTTCTGGCTACAATAACCTTTAGTGTTTCAGATAGCCTGAAATGCCTTCCCAATTTCAAAAGCTGGACATCATTTAGTGTAGGGTCAGGGGTAGAGGCAAGCAAATCCCTCATTCTTTTGGCAAACTCAGCATCAGTCAAGAGGCAGCCACCAGCAGCACATGGGTATTCATTAATATGCAATTCCTCTGCCAGTGCTATTTGTGTTTTTCTTGATCTACCGGAAATATTGAGCAATTTCTCTCTATCCACCCAACCCATCTCTTCTGGAATCGTTGGTTTGAGCAGTTTAGCTGATAATGGTCTAAGCACCAGCCCTTCAAGCCCGCTTTCTTTCTCAATTATTTCCATTGCCCTTCGATGTTGAGACATTGGCCTTTGACCCAGCACCTCACCTGTTACAATAAATGAAACCCCTGTTTGAGCCATATATTCTTTTGCCTTCTTAAATATCAGAATACGACAATCAATGCACGGATTTACCCCTCTTCCATAACCATGCTTTGGGTGTTTGATAACCTCCATAATCTCCTCAAACACATTCACCACCTTTAATTGTATCCCAAATTCCTTAACAACCCTTCCTGCCTCATGTCCACACCCCTTGCTTCGGTTACAGGTACAAAATGGTGTTACAAAGTTTATTGCCTCTATCTCTATCCCATATTGTAACATCAGTCCAACCACCAGCGTACTATCAAGTCCACCAGATAACAATACAATAGCTTTTATATTCATCTTTATATTCTTATGCTCCTATTCACAGAATCGTATCCAGCAACATCATACCACATTTTTTGTTTATCGTCAATCTTTTTTTGTAAGGTAACAGCAATTCTCATTATGGCAAAACTTATGTTCAAAGGGGAATAAGGGAATAGAGAAGATGGTGTCGATTATCAACAGAATTGTTGATATGACCTGTCCTGTTGCAGATGACGGGTCCTACCGATTAATCTCCATATCTCCCCCTTATCCATTTTACCATAATAAGAATTGCTGGTAAGGTAACCGTTCACGGGGGCATGAACGGATATGTATTTCCTCACCTCAAATAATTCTTCCACAAATAATCCGCCTGTTTTTTGGATTTTTTTGCCCAGGGACTAAGAGGATATTGCTTAACTATTTTTTGATACGCATCATATGCCTTCTGAAAGTCTCTTATCCGATAGGCATTTTGATACACCTCTCCTATCCGAAAATATGCCTCTGCAGCTGCCCCTGCTTTAGGATAATTGGTTATTACTCGATAATATTCAGACAGGCTTCGTTCATATTCACCATCATTTTTATAGGCATTGCCTGCTGATAGATGAGATTTTATGATTAATTCATTCCCTGGTGTAGGATAGGGGGGTGTTTCATCCAAAAACTTGCGGACATTTTTTGGGACATTTGTCATACCATTAGTGTTTCCATACGAGGCAGATTTAAGGTATTCAACCTGTGCCTGTTTCAGGTTGCCGCTTTCCTCATAAGCCTGAGCCAGAAGAAAAACCCCATCGTTTGCAAATTCACCATTAATATCCACCAATCTTTTAGCTGTATCCATTGCCTCAGGATATTTTTTTGCCTTTATGAGACTATTGGTAAGAAGATACAACATCTTTTCTTTTAGAATACTATTGGGATATTTGTCCAACATCGTCTTAAGCTCTGCGGCTGCAGCATCAAAAAGCCCTTTGTTATACATATCTCTGGCAAAATTAAAATCCATAGCCTCTTTTTCATTAATAACCTTTTCCTGTTCCGTAGGTGTTCCATTCCCTATCGGCAACTCTATCTCTTTTAACCCTTCTTTAGGATGGGATGACAATTCTTTTTTCGTTTTCTCTAAAGAACTCTTTTGCTTAGCAATTAGTGGGGCAAGGGTATCAGCCTTTATGTTCATGGAAGGAGGTTTTTCAGTAAATGGTTGTTTAAGGGGTTGTGTTTCCTCTTCAAAGGGATTTTTTTTTATCCCTTTTTCCTCCCCGCCTTTCATCTTCAACGCCTCTTCAAAGAGCTTGCGTGCTTGTTGATTGTTAGGGTTCAGTTTCAGGCATTCGGCAAAAAGAAGGATAGCTGAATCAAGGTTGCCATTTTTATAATAAGCAAGACCCTTTTCGAGACACTTTTCTTCTACAGATGTCCCTGTATCCTTTATCTCCTGAGTATCTACCCCTTGAGCAGGGATACATCCGTATAACAAAAGTAATCCAAGCCCTAACAAACACAATCTATTTTTATGCCAGATTATCATCTTTACTCCCTTGATTGTGATGTCCAATTCATTGGCTGAATAATTGTAACTACTCAGGCAAAGGAATTTACCACGGAGAATACATAAGTTGATAGGTTTATAGGTTGATGAGTTGATAGGCTGATGAGTTGATAGGTTAAAGGAACACAGATTCATAATTCATAAACATTTCCCATCAATTCATCCACTTATCAACCCATCAACTATTCAACTTATCAACTCTTCGTGTCTTCGTGCTGAGTAGTTATACCAATTATACAATCTATACATCAAAATGTCAATCTTTTTCGCACATACGCAAAAAATAGTTGCAAAAATTCCAATTATAGTGTATAATCATTAAATTCTAAGACACCAATTTGGAGGAGACAAAATGTTTAAGATTATTCGTAAAAATACTGTTGTTATCAGCTGGATAATTGCCGTAACCTTTATTGTTACCATCTTTATTTCCTGGGGGATGAATTTTTCAGGGAAGGCTATGATGCCTCATATGGCTATTGTCAATGGTAAAAAAATTACCGCAGATGAATTTCAGCAAGCCTATCAGACAAAATATAATAACCTTAAGGATTCCTATGGGAAAGACTTTGACCCTGAAAGCATTCCTGACCTGAAAAAGCAGGTACTTGATTCGCTCGTTAAGGAAAATATTCTTTTAGCAGAAGCAAACCGTTATGGCATTACTGTTACTGAGGATGAGGTGGTAAATGGGGTGAGGTCTTCATTCTCAGATATTAATACCTATAATCAATATATTAAATTTGCCCCTCCACTCTGGTGGAAGAAAAAAGAGGAGGATGTAAAAAAAGAGATAATGATGGCAAAGATGATTGGTGCCATGGTAGATCATGCCACACTTACCGATGGAGAAATAGATTCATATTATAAAAGGGAGTATGAACAGGCACACCTGCTGCATATCCTTATTTCCCCTAAAAAACTCGTTCCCCAGACGGATATTGCAGATTATTATGAGAAGAATAACGAAGATTTTATGAAAAAAGGAAAGCTAAAAGTCAGACATATCCTTATTGCAGTTAAGGAAAATGCCAGCCCACAGGAAGATGGTGCTGCAAAAGCAAAGATTACAGATCTTTACAGTCAAGTAAAAGGAGGGGCAGATTTTGCTGAGATTGCTAAAAAGAATTCTAATTGCCCTTCAGCTCAAAATGGTGGTTTGCTTGATTATTTTGGAGAAGGGACAATGGATCCAGAGTTTGAAAAGGCAGCCTATAAGCTAAAGGTTGAGGAGTTAAGCTCCCCTGTAAGAAGTAAATTTGGTTACCACATTATCAAATTGGAGGATAAACTGCCCGATACCCCAAAGCTATTAGAGGAGGTTGAAGAGGAAATACAGGGTATTCTATTAACCAGCGAAATAACCAAAAATGCAGCTAAAAAAGCTAAGGGAATTTACAAGGCATTGAAAAAGGGAGAGATTACCTTTGAAGAGGCTGCCAGAATGTATTCCCATGGCACAATTAGTAGCAAAACAGCAGGCGACATTGGAATTATTCCCAAACGGTTTATTTCTAAGGACATAGGCACGGCTACAGTAGCTACATGGAAGGAAGAGCTTGGCGCAAACGATAATGAAATGGATGGTAAAATCACCAGTGCTGCCTTTAACTTAAAATCAGGGGAGATGACAACTGTTATCGAAAACCATCTGGGATACCATATTATCAAGATGAAGGGGAAGATTCCGGCAGACCTGACCAAATTTGATACCATAAAGACTGATGTTATTACTAAGTCTCTCATGGAAAAGAAGAGTAAGACATATCAGGATTGGTATAATGGATTAAAGAAAAAGGCAAAGGCTGTTATTACTGAAAATGCGTTATAATCATCGGGCAGGGGCAAGCCTTGCCCCTACGGATTGTAATCATCTATCATCATACATTAAATTTCTAGGTACTGCCGGAACAAGGTTTGTTGTTACAAAGCAAATTCGTGCCTCTGGAGGGATATGGCTTTTTCTTAATGGCGTTCATCTGCACCTTGACCCTGGACCAGGGGCATTGGTAAAATCTATTCAATCCCATCTAAATCCACAGGATCTTTCTGCTATCATCCTGTCTCATCGACACCTTGATCATTCAAACGATGTTAATATCATGATTGAAGCCATGACCAATGGTGGTACTCTCCGTAAGGGGACACTATTCTGTCCACAGGATGCCTTGGACCGTAACCCTATTGTATTTGAATATATTCGGCATTACATAGAAAACATAGAAATATTACAGGAAGGGGTAAGATATAAGATTGGTGAGTTAGAATTTGATGTGCCTGTGAAAAATATTCATGGAAGTGTTCAAACCTATGGCATGAGATTCTTTTCTTCAGAAGGCACAATAGGTTATGTTGGAGATACCAGATTTTTTGATGGATTAATCAATGCTTATCAAGGGGTAAAGGTACTCATTATAAATACCACAGCAGAGAACAAAATGCCTGATAGATATCATATGTGCGTAGAAGAGGCTATCACACTAATCAAGGGTGTGTCCCCAGAGCTTGCTATTCTTACCCATTTTGGAACAAGTATGATTAATGCTCATCCAGATGTTATGGCTGAAAAAATATCAGAGGCTACTGGAATAAACACTGTTGCTGGTATGGATGGAATGGTATACTCTATAAGTTCATAGTTGCGATTAATAAAATTGAAAATTTTTCTTGATAAAATTAAATTAATATGATATACTATATTAACTTTTAAGAATATCATAAGGAGGTGACATAGTTCATTGAAGCAATATGAATGTATGTTGGTTGTAAATCCAGAAATTAAAAAGGATGAGTTGGAAAAGCTGTTTAATAAAATAGAAACACTTATTGCGAAAGAAGGTGGAAATATGGAGGGAGTAAAGGAATGGGGTTTAAGAAGGTTGGCGTATCCTATTAATAAATATAAGGAAGCTTTTTATTATCTTCTTTATTTTGCCGTCTCAAAGAATATTGTTCCTAAATTGGAAGGACTACTCAGAATATCATTGCCTATCTTGAGGTATATGACAACAAGAAAAGAAGTTGTTCCGACTAAGAAAAATGTTGTGACAAAAGTGAAAGACAATGAAGAAAAAGTAGTGTCTGAATCTGAAGAAGTAGCAGAAGTAACAAAAGCAACAGAGTAGTGTCGTGTCAACTCAGCAATTCTCATTATGGCAAAACTTATGTTCAAAGGGGAATAAGGGAATAGAGGAGATGGTGTCGATTATCAACAGAATTGTTGGTAGGACAGGCATTCCTGCCTGTCCTGTTGCAGATGACAGGCAAGAATGCCTGTCCTACTGATTAATCTCCATATCTCCCCCTTATCCATTTTACCATAATGAGAATTGCTG
>MNYI01000052.1 GCA_001873945.1 Candidatus Desantisbacteria bacterium CG2_30_40_21 | reverse complement strand
AACTATGTACATATGCGGTATTCTCAGTATTACAATAGATGATTGGGATAAATATCTTGATATTACAGAAGAAGAATGGATATTGAATAGAATTAGGGAATGTACCTCTACGGATCGTCCTGCAGGAGATGAAACCTTTGCGACAAGGTTAGAAGAATTATTGGGACGAACATTAAGACCAAAAACGATAGGAAGACCTTGAAAATGATAAAAAAACGGGTGCTGTCCCCGGTTTTCCTAACTAATGTCCATCCCAATACTCTGCCTTCTCAACGCCATAGCCTTTTTGCTGATTTCTTCAATAGATAGGCCTTCATATAAACCCTGTCGCCATTTTGTATAATCAAATGGTTCTCTTTGAATCAGAGCAACAAACCGTTCTGTTTCGACATCACCTATATATTCGGTAAGGACTTGAAACCCTCTTAGTCTAATTTCTGTATCAGTTATCATGATAAAACCTCCTTTATGAAACCAATTGGGTCATTGATCTTAATATAGTCTACTTGATCTGCCCGTTGTAAAATCTTATCATCCGTGGTCAGAAAATAATCACACTTTGAGAAAACAGCACAAGATATATGCAATGAATCAATTTTTTGAATTCCAATTTGATTCAGCAAATTAGCCGTCTTGAGCACTTCAGGATTTTCCTCAATATCCTGAATAGCATATTTCTTCCAGCCACTTATTCGAACATTTCGTTCAATATATGGATTTCTGTTGTTCTCGTAATCCAATATATATGACCAGATCAATTGAATCTTTCCTGCTCGGATTTCTTCTTGAATTTTTAGCTTTGCTTCGGTCTCAATCCTGATTCTAATTTGAGATTGATCGTCAAATGGACGATTGAAACAACAATTATCAAGATAAATTTTCATATTTGATAATACCATCCCGTATTATATTATACGCCTAACGGTCGGGTTCAGGCGCGTAACGGAGCAATGTCGTCTGCAACCCGTTTTGAACTAAGCCACTTTGTGGCAGTTTTTTTGACAACTTCGCATCGCTATCTTCATTATAGATTAAGTTTATCATATAGGGTATTTGGTGTCAAGAAGAAAAATGCACATTTCGTAATCGGTCAGGGAAAACCAATGATAAAAAAACGGGCGCTGTCCCCGGTTTCCCCCCAACACTACTTCATCATCCCTACAAACCTATCAAACAAATAGTCGGCATCATGTGGACCAGGGGATGCCTCAGGATGGTATTGGACTGAAAAGATGGGCAAGGTTTTATGCCTCATTCCTTCTATCGTTTGATCATTGGGATTGATGTGGGTAATTTCAATCTCTTCCGGGTTCATTGAGTTGCCATCTACACAAAAGCCATGATTTTGAGAGGTAATGTCTATCTTGCCTGTAGTCAGGTCTTTTACCGGCTGATTACCACCCCGGTGGCCAAATTTAAGTTTGTATGTTTTCCCACCAAGAGCCAGTCCCAATATTTGATGACCTAAGCAAATACCGAATATCGGTAAAATTGGTAATCGGTAAATGAGTTGTTTGACTGTTTCAATAGCATAGGAAACCCCCTCAGGATCCCCAGGTCCATTGGATAAAAAAATGCCGTCTGGCTTGTAGGAACGAATTTCCTCGGCTGTAGTGTTTGCCGGCACAACAGTAACGCAACAACCAGCATTTTCAAGCATTCGCAAGATGTTATGCTTAATCCCAAAATCCATAGCCACAACCGTGAACCGTGAGCTGTGGGCTGTGGACTGTGGATTATTTTGCCATTGATACGGCTTATCACAGGTAACCTCTTTAACCAAATCCTTGCCAACCAAGTTAGGTGAGGTTTTTGCTTTGGCAATCAGATTACTTGAGTCTAAGTCCTTGGTAGAAATAACTGCCCTCATAGCCCCACAGGTTCGAATGTGCTTGGTTAGTGCCCGTGTATCCACCCCTTCTATTCCAATAATCCCATATTCCTCAAGGAACTCATGCAGGCTTTTTTTTGCCCTCCAATTGCTGTAAATAGGGCTATATTCCTTAACGATTAAACCACCTGCATGTGGCTTGAAAGACTCCATATCTTCATCATTAACCCCATAATTACCAATTAAAGGGTAGGTCATGGTCACTATCTGTCCCTTGTATGACGGGTCGGTTAATATCTCCTGATATCCGGTCATACTGGTGTTAAAAACCATCTCACCTCTTGCCTCACCCATAGCTCCAAAGGCAGAGCCTTCAAATATTCTTCCATCCTCCAGGGCAATCATTGCTTTCATCTTTATCCCCCCTATTCACCGCAGAAAGACACAAAGAACATGGAGTTTCACGGAGATTTTAAGTAATCATCTCCATATATTCTCCGTGCCTTGAGTGTCTCCGTGGTGAGTAGTTCCGTTACTCCTAATCTCGTATTGTTTCACATACCGCCATTGTCCTTTTTGCATCGTACCCAATGAATATGGACCAAACTGAATCCTTTTCAACTCCATTAATGGGTGGCCAATAGCATCTGCCATCCGTTTTACCTGCCGTTTTCTTCCCTCATAAATAGTAATCTTCAGCACGGTAAAGGCATTTGTCTGGCTTAATATTACTGCCTTAGCCGGCTTTGTCCAACCATCCTCAAGCCGTATACCTCTTCTTAAGACAGTTATCTTCTCTGGTTCAACCCTATCCTTTAATTTAGCAATATAAACCTTCGGCACCTTGAACTTTGGATGAATGAGCTTATTGGTATAATCACCGTCATTGGTCAAGAGAAGCAACCCTTCTGTATCGTAATCAAGCCTGCCCACCGGAAAAACCCTTTCCTTTACACCACGCAAAAGATCCATAACTGTTGGACGATTAAACTCATCACAAAGGGTGGTTACGAATCCCTTTGGCTTATAAAAAAGGATATAAACCTTCTCCTCTAATTGTATTGGTTTCCCGGAAACCCGTATCAAGGATGCCTTCGAATCAACCCGGGTACCAAGCTTGTTAACTGTTTTACCATCAACAGTTACGCACCCAAGCTCAATCAATTCCTCAGCCTTTCTTCGGGAAGTAATCCCTGATTTTGCTATGATTTTTTGTAATCTCTCTTTCATTTTTGTATTACCCCAACAACTTGTCTCAATATATATTCAGCCACCTGTTCCTTAGCAAGCAACGGCACTCTCTCCTGACCACCTCGTTTATCAATAATAGTAACCTCATTCTGGTCAGCCCCAAATCCAATATCTTCCCGACTAATATCATTAGCCACAATAAGATCAAGGTTTTTTTCCTTTAATTTTTTGACAGCATTCTCAACTATATTATGGCTTTCTGCTGCAAAACCAACCATTATTTTATTACCCTTATTAACTGCAACCTCTCTTAGAATATCAGGGGTTGATTGAAGTGAAAGGGTTATCTCATCAGCACCCTTTTTCAGCTTCTCCTTGCTCACCTCCACAGGCATATAATCACTTACTGCTGCGGCAGAGATGAAAATATCAGCTAACTCAATATATTTCATAACCTTATCCCTCATCTGGCAGGCAGTGGTAACATCATGCATCTCCACGCCAAATGGTATATCCAGACAAACAGGTCCACTAATCAGGACAACCCTTGCCCCCATTCTTTTTGCCACCCTTGCCAGGCTATAGCCCATCTTACCTGAGGATGGGTTGCTGATATATCTAACCGGATCAATCATTTCCAGTGTGGGTCCAGCGGTAATCAATACTGTTTTTCCTTGCAGCACATTCTCTTTCAATAAGGTCATTCCCACTGCATCAATAATCCTCTCAAAAGAAGCTAATCGTCCATCTCCTTTTACTCCACATGCCAGACAACCATATTCCGGGGTAACAAATTGGACGCCCCTTTGTTCCAATCTCTGAATATTTTCCTGAAGGATAGGATTATGCCACATGCGGGTATTCATGGCTGGTGCAATCAATATCTGACTTCCCATTGTCAGAGCAAAGGTAGAAAGAAAATCATCTGCGATACCACAGGCAATCTTTGATATAATATTAGCTGTTGCTGGTGCAATCAACAAAAGATCACACCTCTCTGCCAGAGATATATGTTCAATCTCAAATTGTGAATCTGAAGAGAACAAAGAAGTAATTACTGGATTTCTGGATAGTGTTTGAAAGGTAAGAGGCAAGACAAAAGAAGTTGCTGCCGTAGTCATCACAACATGGACATCATATCCCAACTTTATTAATTGATTAGTTAACCCCGCTGCCTTATAGGCTGCAATACTCCCTGTTACACCAAGAACAATTGTTTTCATATATTAACTTTCCTGCAAGATATTAAATCTCTCTTTAATCACCTGAGGCATTCTCTTTAATCGGCTTTTTTCAGCGATAATAATTGTCTTTAATCTTTCTATGCTGACATCCACATCCTCATTGATAATCCAATAATCATAAATAGAAATAGCCCGCAATTCTTCCTCTGCCCCTTGCAATCTTTTTTCTATCTCCTCTTGAGAATCAGTCATTCGTCCTAATAATCTTATCCTTAAATCCTCCATAAATGGGGGAAGGATAAATATCAAAACCGCATTATCAGGGTACAACTCTTTTATGGCTCTGGCACCCTTACTATCAATATCAAATATAACATTCACACCAGCAGAAAGCATATCCTCTACAACCCGCTTTGTTGTACCATAATAATCATCATAAATCTTTGTCCATTCTACGAGATCTCCCCTTGCCATACAATCCTTAAAGTTTTCTTCAGACACAAAGAAATAATCAATTCCATCTCTTTCATTATCTCTTTTGGATCTGGTACACATAGAAACAGAGAATTGAATCTCCGGAAATGCTTTAAGCACCCCTCGGGTTACCGTAGTTTTCCCAGCCCCAGAAGGAGCAGAAATAACAAGTAGCAAGCTAGTACTTTTCATAAATATCCCCTTTTATTCCACATTCTGTATTTGTTCCCGTATCTTTTCCAACTCATTTTTTATCTGCAAAACAGCCCTGACTATGGAAAGATTATTAGCTTTTGAACCAATGGTATTTATCTCTCGATTCAACTCCTGGGTAAGAAAATCTAATGGACGGCCAACAGGTTCAGGCTTGTCAATAATCTGTAAGAATTGCTCCAGATGGCTTTTTGTTCTAACAATCTCTTCTGTAATATCACACTTATCAGCATAAAGAGCTATCTCCTGTGCCAGACGAGTCTCATCCATCATAATCTTTTCTTTGCCAAGCAAGGTTTTCAGCCTTTTTTTAAGAGCCTCTGCATACTCTAACGACACGGTTGGTGCCTTCTTTTCCACCTCAACCATATGCTCTTTTATCAGGGTTATCCTTTCTAATATCTCTGTCTTAGTCTTTTTCCCTTCGGTATCCCGCATAGATAAAACACCATTTATTGCCTCAAGAATACAAGCCTCTAACCCTATCCAGAGTGTTTCCAAATCAATAGACTCTTCCTGACGCCAGATACTTCTATCAAAAGACATAAACGAGCTTAGTGTTATATCGTCCTTAAGTCCAAGATTGCGGCCAAGTTCTTGCAATGCTTCAAGTGTTACCCTCGCTGAATCATAATTTAACCTAGTGTTTCCAACAGAGGTATTACCTGCTGCTGACAATGTCCTATCGTAATTTAGCATAACATATAGCTTGCCCCGATTAACCCTTGCCTTGACAAATTCTCGTATTTTATTTTCCATAGGGAGGATGACTCCAGGCGTTTTTACACTTATCTCACAAAACTTATGATTTACCGATTGAATCTCTACTGTAAATGGGCCATTTGTTGCCCTACCATAACCGGTCATACTTTTCATGATTTTACTCCTTGTAAAAAATGCGGAATTCAGAATTCTGAAACAGGGACAACCGCAAGAGATTGCCCTTACGATAAACAATATTCAACCCTCTTTTACTCCCGCATTGTAACTACTCAGGTAAAGTAATTCACCACGGAGAACACATAAGTTGATAGGTTGATAAGTTGATAGGTTGATAGGTTAAAGGAACACAGATTATAAACCTATAAACTCATCAACCTATCAACCTATCCCTTTCCAACCCATCAACTATTCAACTTATCAACTTTTTGTGTCTTCGTGCCTTTGTGGTGAGTAGTTACTCCGCATTATTTAATATCCTGCTGCAAATTCCTTATTTACCTCAACAACCTCTTTTTTTAGCT